>CALKUU010000263.1 GCA_937996665.1 uncultured Xenococcaceae cyanobacterium
TTAGTTCATTATCAGATTGCTAAGGTTATTTATTCTCAAGGTGATTTAGATGGGGCTTTAAAGCTTTATCGTCGTGCTTTAGCTATTGAACCAAATTTTCTGGCTGCTCAGGTTGATATTGGGGCTATTTTACTTAGACAAAAAAATTATATTCAGGCAATTATTGCTTATCGTCGTTTAATTGAACTGGAACCCAGTAATCCGATCGCTCATCATAACTTAGGAATTGCCCTCAGAGGTAGAGGTCGCAAAGAGGAAGCGATCGCTGTTTGGAAAGAGGCGATTCAACTTTATCAATCACAAAATCAAACTAGTGATGCTCAGGCTTTAACTGCCATGATCAAAATTCTTGAAGAAGAAAGTTAGTTGCTGTTTTCTTTGGTTTGTTCGTCATATTTTTTCTTGAGTTGTTGTTTCTCTAACTCTTGGTTGACTCATTCTTGATTGACTAGTCTGGCTCTTTGCCATTTACGAACTGAGTTAATTAAATAGATTGATTCGCAGTCTTTTAGCTCGGTTAATTTGAGCTTAGACTCTTTGATTTTTCCCTGGTCGATTAGATAATCTCTGAAAGTGCCAGCTAGCAAGCCGCATTCAACTGGTGGGGTCAATAACTGGTCATTAATTTTGAAGACTACATTGGCGATGCAACTTTCGGTAATTTCTTGTTGCTGATTCCATAACAAAACATCATCACACTCAGGTTGAGACTGACGAGCAAGGCGATAGATATCTCGGTTAGTAGTTTTATGATAAAGAAAAGGATTCTCAATCTTAATTGGCTGGGCTGCGATTCCTAGCTTGATTGCTTGATTATCGTGATGTTGATTCGTCTTGTGCTGATTCTCCTGGTTCTGATTTAAAGAAATAGCTTCGATCCTAATTTGGTTGTTTTTGCTAATTAACAAACGAACTTTATAGGGATAATTTGCTAGGGTGTTTGCTTTTACTAATAGTTGTTGCTCTACTGCTGCTAAATCTAGAGGGAATTGAAAATACTGGGCAGATTGTTGCAATCTTCGCAGATGTCGATCTAGTAAAAAATATCCCTCTTGCGGAGTCCAAAGCAGGGTTTCTAATAATTTAAAATCTTGGTGCTGATTTAATAAAACTCGGGCTTTAATCTGGCATTCTTCATATTCACTCGCGCTAGCTGAGTCCCAAACTATGCCACCCCCAACACCATATTCTGCCTGCTTGGTTTTTTTGTCGATTAGTACTGTTCTAATGGCTACGTTGAATTGGGCAGAGTTGTGGGGGGTAATTAAGCCAATGCTTCCTGTATAAATTTTGCGGGGAGTTGGTTCTAGTTGCTTAATAATCTTAGTAGTGCTTGGTTTGGGTGCTCCCGTAATTGAGGCACAAGGAAACAAAGCCGTCATAATTTCTGGTAAAGTTGCTTTGCTCTGGGCTGTAACTGTTGAGGTCATTTGCCAAAGAGTAGGATATTGCTCAACCTCAAACAAACTCGGAACTTTAACTGTATTTGGTTCGGCAACTCGGGCGAGATCGTTGCGAATCATATCCACAATCATCACATTCTCAGCGCGATTTTTAGCTGAAGTTTGCAACCATTTAGCTGATTGGCGATCGCCGTCAATTGAATAACCTCTAGCAACTGTTCCTTTCATGGGGCGAGTTGTAATTGTCTGGTCTTGCCAGCGAAAAAATAATTCTGGTGAAGCCGAACAGATTACAAAATCTTCTAAATCTAGGTAGGCAGAGTAGTTTGCTTGTTGACCTTGGGCAAGTTGCAAAAAGTATAACCAGGGATCGGCGGTGAAATTTGCTTGCAACCTCATTGTGTAGTTGACTTGATAGGTATTTCCTTGGCGGATGTTTTGTTTGATTTCGGCGATCGCCTGGTTATATTCTGCTGGGGTGATTGTCGGCGACCAGTCAAGATCGAACTTTTGGCTGTTTGCTTGTTCTGGTAGGGTGATTATTTCTGGTTCGCTGAAGAGTCCAAACCAGAGCAGGGGAAAAGTATCTGTTTTGTGGGCATAGAGCGCACTATCAAAAGCGGGCGTAGCCTCATAACTAAGAAACCCAGCAGCATAAAGTTTTTTTTCTTCAACTAGTTTGTTTACTAGTTTGAAGTTGGCTAACACTGAAGTTAAATCATTAGTCGTAATGATTTGCTGGGGTTGACTAAATCTCAGCCAATGCTGTTGCTGTGCATCATAAAGAATAATCTGATTCATTGGCTTTGTGGTTCGAAATCTAGTCAGCAAATGGCTTGATTCGCTTAGTTAAAATATACAAACTTATTGGTGCTCTTGATCTGCCAAAAATAATAGGTAGAGATTTGTTTCCTAAATCACTACCAGTATGTCCCTAAACTAAATTGCCAGGGTATTTATTTTTAAGCTAATTTAAATCCTTTTCTGCAAATATCATGTCAAGCCAATCTCATCCAAGTTGGCATGATTTTGGCTATAACTTACATGACACGGAAAATGAAAGGATAGCGGAATTCAGAATCGGGATCTTGGAGGCAATGAAAGACCGCCCAGATCGAAAATCCCCACTGATATAAAAACCAGATAGGTGCGAGGATAAATCCAGTTATCCCAAAAGTCAAAAAGGATATAGCCCCAAAAATCGCCCCAATCACCCAAATATTGAGGTGAAAATTAATTGCCTCTTTGGCATTAGCTTGCGTAATCGAGTCGTCTGAAATGAAGTAAATAACAATGGGAATGGCAATGGAAACTACCAGTGAACTGATGAAAATCGAACCGTGAGAAATTGCGGAGAGCAGTTTTCGTTTGTCTGCGTTAGAAGAGTCTGTTTGCATCTTATTTTTAGATTTAACTCAACGTTGAATACATTTTTATAGTAACTTTCCTTGGTGCAAGGGCAATAGTGCTGTTTTTGCTCTTGTTTTGGCAAGTTTTCCGTACCTTGTCTCGGTTTGGATAAAGAATTTATTGCTTTTTAAGCTAATTTTGATCCGACTCTGAAATTGACCAACCTAATTTGCTTGGTTGCTGATAGATTTTTTTGAGAGTGTTGATATCTCTGGCTGAGATTGGTGGGGTATTGCGAACCTGAGAAAAGTAGAGTGCATCGCTTTCTAAATCACTATGCCCCCAAATTCCCAAGGCATGACCCAACTCATGGCGAGCTGCTGATAAAGTTGCGATCGCTGATAAATCGGGGCTAATTTTTAGAAACATCCGATGGGCTAGTTTCTTCTGTGCTGCTTCTGCTTGGAGGTAAAACTCGTAACTAGTTTGGGCGGTAATAGTACGGGGAATGTCATACAATCCCGTATCAGGGTTGAGTTTCGCTTTTCTAGGCACTTCGGATCGCTTTATTAGAATGTCCGCAGAGTCTGGATTGTTAACTATTTGTAGTGGTAGATAGTTACCCCATTCGGCGATCGCCTCTTTAATTGCTTTCTCCCACTGCTGGGAGCGAATTAGGTTAGCTGTCGATTCTTGATTTGCCTGCTCTGGAGATTGCTCAAAATAGATCTTAATCGGGAATTGCGACCATACCAAATAACCGACAGGGGTAGTTTCTATTAACTCAAAATAATCATCAGTGGCATTCGGATCTTGCCATTTAGCAAGGGAGTTGGGCAGTGGGTGGATTTGGCTTGCTGGTAAAGAGTTACTAAACGCTGGAAATTCTCTAATTGTTGATAAAGAAAAGAGGAGAGCGATCGTAATTAGAGAAATAATCCAAGATTTTTTGTGGAATGATTTTTTCTTGAGTAACCTACCTTCTAATTGCTTTTTTCTCATTGAAAATTTTTTTACAATCTAAATCAGTTGAGTTTCAAAACAAAGCAGGCTAGTAACTTGATTGTTAAGACTAGCCTGCTAACTATTTATCTAGTATTTTGAATGCTTCGTTGCTCTAACTCTGTGGTTGTTAAGTTAAAAAATATTTTTTACCGATTACGCTAATAGTTCAATATCAGTAAAATTATATTCCACGACTGAAGTATTCCCTTCTGCATCTAAGCTTTTAATCGTTCTTTTTACCAAAAGGTAGTAGTTGCCAACTTTTTCAAAATCATCAACAAAATTAGTTTTGGATGTGTTTGGTTCTCTAGTTTCAGGATCAAGGTAAAAAGACTCGTATTCTGCTGATAAATAGCCACTTTCAGTCATGAATGTTTTCAAAGTGTTGATATTAACTATTTTGTCTCTGATGCGACGATTGACAAAACAAACAGTATTATCTCGCACTTTATAACTATTCCCTTCCGAAGCACCCCCGATTAAAATCTCTTTGGCGCCTGTTTCATCTTCAGCTCCAAAAGAAAAAGTATTTTTGCCATGAGATTCTTCAAAGCTATGCTTTACTCGGTGAATAGTCATTTCCCAAAGCTGACCTTGGATTGACTTTTTGGCTTTAGGATCTTCAACTCCAGAAACCTCAAAGGATAAATCAGCTTTTACAAGTGCCTGAGCTGTAAACTGCTCTTCGCCACTTTTCATGGTTACGTTAGCGCGATAACCAGGAAAATCTTGATCCCAAGTGTAGCGATTTTCGTAAGCAGCACGAAAAAAATCTTGGGCAGTTATAGTTTGAGTCATAGCTTTTTTGTACTAGTCAGAAATAAATACTTAACAATTATCAATTCTAGCGTTAAGGACAACTTTAACGTCTTGTCAATTTTTGATGTGTTTAGTCAACACTATCAATAAATTGTTTGTCCACCACTGTTATTTACTTTTATTGAGTAAGTTATTAACCACTGTATCTAGGGAAAATAAACCGCCGCCATTAACTGCAAAAAGCAAGTAACTTAAGCAGTAGAGTGATGCTGTCTCTAAAGGTCCGACATTTAGTCCATCAACTTTAAGATGGAAATAAATAGCAACAATCATAGTTGCAACTAGGGATAGGGCGCTAAATCTGGTCAATAATCCTAGGGCTAAAAGAATCGCCCCGACTATTTCGGTATAAGCTGCACAATATGTAAATAAGACAGGAAAAGGCAAGCCAATTACCGCAACAACATGTTCGGCAAATCCAGAAACATCAGCTAATTTGTCCAAGCCGTTATGAATCATTAATAGACCAACTAGAACTCTCGCTACAAACCAGATCGCTTGAAATAAGTAGCTATCGCTAGATCCAGATCCGAAGAGACTGTTGCCTAAAGAGGCAGATTTTGAAATATTAGTCATTTTTACAAGTTGATTTTAATGAAATTGAAATTTAGTACAGTTTGAATTTGAGATTAAGCTTAGCAATGGTCTCTTGTCTAATTATCTAATTTATTGACCAAATAATTCTCAAGAATTGCTATTGTTCTTTTTTTTGTTGAAATTGATAGTTTTTTCTCTGCTAATGTTTGGATCTTAAAATAATTAGCGATCGCCAATTATCGCATTTTTAATAGGTTTAAAAATAGCTTCTTGATGAGTATAGAATTTAAACTCCAAAAAGTTATAAAAAGGATCTTCTAAGAAAAAAGTCCAATGCTCTATTTCTGTTCCTGAAAAACGCAATCTTGGTTCTTGATAAAAAGATAGCTGCCGATCTTTTGCTTTGATAATTAAATTATCCCAGTCATTTTTGTTCTCGAAAACTAAACCAAAATGTCTAGGATAAATTCCCTGCTGCCGATTTAGTTGCTCTTTGGTGATATGTGCTACTAATTGGTTGCCATAAAAGTTGAAAATAATTGCATAAGCAGTTACTCTGCCAACCTGACAACCTAATCCCTGGGCGTAAAATTCTTTTGCCAAACCAATATTATTAATCGGAATTGCTAGGTGAAAAAATACTTTGTTTTGCATATGGATTTACAAAAATATCAAATCTAATTTGTCTACTTTTAGTAATAAAATTGATGCTGTTTGATTGATTTTTTTTACTTATAAATGGTGTTTAAAATTGCTTAATAAAAAAATAATATTAAGACAGGCCAAATTCCGTAAACCATTACTAGTCAAGACTTATTTCTTAAAAATTGTTAAATTTTTGTTCGAAAAGGGTATATTCTAGTCTATGGCGATTAATTTATCTTGCTATTGATTATGGATATCTAAATCGTCATAAGTTTATAAAAGTATATTAATTGATTAAAAAAAATGGGACAACGTGGAGTAGCTGTTTGGTTTACAGGATTTAGTGGTGCAGGTAAAACGACTATTGCAGAGGCTTTAGCTGCGGAGTTAACCAAGCAAAATTTTGGTTTTGAAATTTTAGATGGCGATGAGATCAGAGAAAATTTAACCAAGGGTTTGGGTTTCTCTAAAGAAGATCGTGACAAAAACATTCGGAGAATCGGTTTTGTTGCTAAGCTTTTGGCTCGCAATGGCGTAATTGTTTTAGTCCCCGTTATTTCTCCTTATCGTGAGATTAGAGACGAAATGCGTGGTCAGATTGATAATTTTATTGAAGTCTTTGCTAATGCGCCCATTGAAGTATGTGAAGAGCGTGATGTCAAAGGACTATACAAAAAAGTAAGAGCTGGTGAAATTAAGCAGTTTACTGGTATTAGCGACCCTTACGAACCTCCTTTGAATCCTGAAGTTGAGTGTCGTACCGACCTCGAAGAATTGGATGAAAGCGTTGCCAAAATTATGAACAAGCTTAAAGAGTTAAACTATATCGACTAACATTCCTGTCAAGTAAAACTCGTTTTTGATTTTTGGATAGCTACTTGCTAATTTGCTTGGATGTTGATCATTAATGATCACTGTCCTTCGCACTTGTAAGGCTATCCGTTTTTTTGTTTTATCGTTTGTAAGTAAAAAGTACGAAATAATTTGAGACAAGAGATATTCAAACCTGGTCAAATAGTTTGCCTAGAAACCGAAGACTCTACTCTTTATGGTGAAGTTATCCAAATAGTACCTCGTCGTCAGTTGTGTTGGGCAAGACCTCTAACTATTGTTTCTAGGCAGGCGATCGCAAATTCTTCTTTTAATCCTGATTCAAATCTAGAAATGATTGATTTGCGTTCTGCCTCAGATTTATTGTTACCGATCGCTCTTTTTAGATCTAGCTATGATACTGAAGCTATTGGGATCTTAGCTGAGCTATCTTCTCTGGAATTGGTAAGCGATCAACACCAGGAATTTTTCAACTTAAATAATTTTGTCCGAGAACTATGCAAAAATAATCAGGACAAATTTTAATTAGAGTATGGCATTCTAAATCTTGAGTATTTAAAGCTCTAACTTGATATCTAACAAAATGAACTTGAGCTGGCGTATTTCTTTATACTCAGAAAGCAAAAGAAAACAACTAATAATTAGCATCTCGATCGGGTTTTGAAACCAAACCACTATCCTAATCATTAATTGTTTCCTCTGATAAATAAGGTCAAAATAGTTGATTCTAAATTGAGTTATTTTGTTGCCGTTTGACGGTAAGGAACGCTGCTCAAACTAACATTTGCCGCAGAAACCTTAGGTGTTTCTCTTCCACTAATATCAAGACTTCTTGCCATGTTCATATACAAAGCGGGATCTCCAGCTTTGGGTTTTTGCTCCTGAGGAGTAAAACGACGAACCTGACTTTGCCAGATAGTTTTGGGAAATCCTAAAACTGCTCTATAGTAGCTGTCATAACGAGGAGACTTAATATTAAATGGTAATTCTCCTCCATCTCTAGAGGGCAATACTCGACGACGTTGGTATGGAAGGGTATCGTAACCAAAATTATCTAAGTACTCTTCGCTTTCTAATAAACTATCGACAAAACCTTCTTTCCCTTTAGTTGCAACTATAATTGACCAAGCAAGTTTCTCTTGTTCATTGTAAATATCTCTTCCGAGTATTCTTTGAACACACTGCTCTACAAAACGATAGTTACTATTTTTTGAGTAAAAGCTATTGTTAAACGTATTAGATAGCATTAAGCCACGAACAAAATCTCTAACCGTAATTTGACCATCACGTAATTGAGATTCTAAAAATGGCTCTCGATCAGCCTTAAATGCATGAAAGAAAATTTGACGATAAGCTGCCTCAATCAGATCGTCCATATCAGTCGAAGAAAGTAGGTTCTCCGCTGAGTAAATTCTGGGTTGGTCATCACCAGAAACCTCATATCCCGTAACCCGAGAATTTTGAGTAACTGGCTTATAACCCAATAGAGGAATAGACAAGTCAAGACCTCCGCCTAGTTTGTATAATATAAAATCTTAATCTCGATACTACCTTAGTCACGTACTTAAAATTAAGGATAGTAACAAAATATTACAGGATCTCAGATTTTATTATCATACTATCAAAATGCCTCGTTGATTCTTTTACCAACCGCAAATTGCATGGGCTTTGCTTGTTGTGGTTTGATCGGGTTTTGTTTCTTCTACTACCCTAACTTCAGCGCAAAAAGTAGCTGTATTAAAGCCTCCAAATCTTTGAACTGTGCTGCTTCTCAAGCGAAGATTTGGGTTAATAAACCAAAATCTTTCATAGATTGTCATGGTTTCATATTCAGTAATTAAAACCAAGCCATCTTCGTCATCCATTGAAAACTCTCCAGCGACAGGGACAATCTCCGCATAGCCCCTTTCTCTCAAAAGCTTTCCTTTTCTGGGATCTTCTTGGTCGGGAATTAGGGCAAAAACTGTTGTTCCTTTGTGGTCTTCATTATCTTTATCCCAAGCCATCGCGCCATCCCAACTAACAAAGGCGCCTCCACTAGATAGCTTTGCATCCACTGAATGCATCTGACAGATTTCGATGATTTTGTCATCATTTGCTGCTAATGATTCAACTTGAATGTCCGAGGTTCCACTCTCAGCTCTTCTAAAAGGTAGATGATGGGTGGTTCTCTGTGAATTCCAATGACCTGCACTACGCTGGAAAAAATCCACTGCGTCTTTTATTTTTTCCATTTGATTTGCTGATTAAGCGTAAAATTTTTACTTCAATATTCTGGCTATCTATCCTTATATCTAATATACAGATTATTCCTAACTCTTGAGTTTAGTTAGGGATAATTCTGCTGCTCCAAAATTATTCTCATAATTCGCGAAATTTTTTTTTTGAGGAGTTGATTTTTTCTCATTTTTTGGCGCCTTCTGTAGCTAATCATGCCAAATAATGATTTTATTTCTCTGTTTTGTATTAAGAATTATTAACTAGATTAGTTTTAGCTTGACAAGTTCGACAAAGTATAGGTGCTATGCTAGATTTGTTAGCAACTGGAATTCTACAAGCAAATCAAAATTGCCTGTAATATTCCGCTTAACTACATGCTGAGGAGGTCCGGTTATGAATTTACCTGCAAACTTAACTTTAGAGCAGCAATTCAAATTACAAGTTCTTACTGAACAAGTAGAAACTCTCTCTAAAGAACAAGCCCAAGAGTACTTGTTGGAAATGTTTCGTCAAATGATGGTGAAAGACAATTTAGTCAAACATTTGATGAAAAACGCCTAAGCTCTAAACTTGTGTCTAAAAAAGTGTGTTGTTAAACATAAAAGATTTTGGTTAAGAAGATTGGTTAGTAGAAAAATTTACAAATCATTTTAGGAACGATTCAAATAAATCTTTTGTTTTCTAGCTTCACTCTTCAAAAGATTCTCAATACATTATTGATATATAGAGTTATTAAGTCTTGCTTAATTGTCGTTACTGCTCTTTTTTGTTTTAAGGCAAATGTTGAATTAGATAGTAGATTAATGGTGCAATTGCGATCGCTGGAATAAAAGACGCAACCTTAATTTGAGTAATTTCCAGAAGGTTTAGTCCGATTCCTACTACCAAAAGTCCTCCTATTCCCGAAGTTAGTAAAATAGCAGGGTCTGAGTCTGGAGCGGTTATCTGAGAAGAGATGCTTCCTGCTGCCAAAGATAGACTCCCTTGGTAGAAAAAAATAGTCAGAACCGAAAACCCGACTCCAATCCCATAAATATTGCTTAAGGGTAGGGAAACTAATCCATCCATAGTTGCCTTAACTGTGAGCAGAGAATTATCTCCTGTCAAACCATTATGTAGGCAGCCGATTAAAGTCATCGGTCCTATACAAAATAGTAGGCTACTTGCGACAAACCCTTCTGTAAATAATCCTTGTCCGTTAAATCTTTTTTTTAAACTGTTGCCCAAATTATGGAGATGATTTTCGATTAACAATAATTCCCCGATAATTCCTCCTATTACGATTGCAAGAAGACCTAAAATTACTCCCGCTAGACCTTTTACTTCAATGGAGTTAAGAGAATTTGCCATGCTCAAACCAATCCAGATTGTAATTAAGCCAATTCCTTGTGTAATAACTAATCGGATTTTTTTACTAAGTTGGTTTTTTAAAGCCAGACCCAAGGTAGTCCCAACTATCACCGCCAATATATTTATCCAAGTTCCACTCGTTTTGACCCAAAAATCAATCATTAAAAAATTCGCTAACAACAAATAGCCCTGAAAACCCGATAACGATTCAATACTAAACCGAAACCCAGCTTCTAGAGCTATTTATTAAGCCTATTGGTACGACAGATTTTAGTTAGTTAAAAATGCCATTGCAATTAGTCACTAACAATTATTCTGCTGTTGCTAATTCTGTGCTGCCCCGAGTGCGTCGGCGAGTCAAGGTATTGAAAAGCATAGTGCCGATCGCTTTAACTAGATTACCTTCTAATTCTTGGAATACTCGCATATTTAAGCCAAAAGCATCATTGGCTTCTTCCACAATTAGCTCAGCCATTTCCATATCTACAGGCAAATCATTCATTGCTTGACGATAGGTATCTTTAAAAGCTTTCTCATCACTGATGTCATCGAATTCGTAAAAGGCAGTTCCTTCTCCATCGGAAAGATTCATTGCTTTCTGTGAAATTTTCTTGAGAATTTGACCTCCAGAAAGATCTCCTAGATACCGAGTGTAAGAATGAGCAACGAGAAGTTCTGGTTGAGTCTTAGCAATCTCATGAATTCTCTCAACATAGTCTTTAGCAGAATCGGAAATCCTAATTTCATCTTGCCAATTTTTGCCAAAGTAGAAATGTAAATCACTCTCCAATGTTTGCTTACGATTCAACTTGGGAAAATAGATTTTGGAAATGATCTCATGATCTTTCAATTTTTCCATTTCCTCTTCCATTGCAGAATATACGAAGTATAGGTCTGCTACTAGTTTCCGATAAGACTTCTTCTCAACCACTCCTTTGAGAAAGCATTTTACAAAACCTACATTCTCAGCCATCGTGTGAGACTTTTTCGTTCCTTCACGCAACATTGTCGCTAAATTAACGCTCATACTAAAAATATCCTGCTTCTAAAAAACTAACGATCTGTTGTTAAAGATCTATTCTTATAACCTTTCATTCTTTAAGAGAATTGATCCAAAGGCTTATCTGGTTAGATTAAACCTATTTAATAAGAATTTTCATTAAGAATTTTTACATCAGGCTAGTTGTAAGTTAACAATTTGTTGTTTTTGCGATTTTTCCTCACTTAAATTTTCTGAACAGAAGCTCAATACTCTAATCTTGCCTAAATTTGCCCTTGAATCTCTTTGCCTCCATCGCTTCTTTCTTCCTAGCATCTCGATTCTAAAAAACCCATTTTTCTTGCCTGTCTAGCCACTATTTTGACAATAATTCTCTAATTTTTCACCTTGATAAATTAGGATTGGCTAAAATTGTAAATGTGTGCTCAAAGTTACGAACTTCAAAGAAACATTACCTGAATAATAAGGATTGTATTAAGTGAATAAGTTTTTGGTAGGTAAATAGCATATTATCTTAGACAGGCATTAATGCTTATCAATTGGGTAGAGATGTTGATTTAGTCTATTAAAAATATTTTGGCTTAAATTGAATCCAAACTTTATTCAAATAATCACATAAAATAACTTATAAAAGAGAATGCCACGAATACTAGTAATAGACGATGATCCGGCGATTTCTGAGTTGGTTTCTATCAATCTAGAAATGGCTGGTTATGATGTTAATCAGGCAGAAGATGGGATCAAGGGTCAGGCTCTAGCTGTTCAATTACAGCCCGATTTAATCATGCTAGACCTCATGTTGCCAAAAGTAGATGGTTTTACCGTTTGTCAGAGAATACGTAGAGATGAAAGAACATCTGATATTCCTGTCTTAATGCTTACCGCTTTGGGTCAAACCCAAGACAAAGTCGAGGGATTTAATGCAGGTGCTGATGACTATTTAACTAAGCCCTTCGAAGTTGAAGAGATGCTAGCAAGGGTAAGAGCTCTTCTGCGGAGAACAGATCGTATTCCTCAAGCCGCAAAACATTCTGAAATCTTGAATTATGGACCTCTGACTCTAATTCCTGAGAGATTTGAGGCTGTCTGGTTCGATAATACTGTTAAACTAACTCACCTCGAGTTTGAACTACTTCATTGCCTATTGCAGCGTCACGGACAAACTGTAGCTCCCAGTGAAATTCTGAAAGAGGTTTGGGGTTACGATCCTGATGACGATATCGAAACGATTCGTGTTCATATCCGCCACCTTCGTACAAAACTAGAGCCTGATCCGCGCCATCCTCGTTTTATTAAAACCGTTTATGGTGCAGGTTATTGTTTAGAGCTTCCTAGCGTTGAACAGATAGATTTGAATAGTATTGATCAAGCTAGTGCTTAATTGTTCAATATTTCAGTTATTGATAACCTTCTGATTTGGGTAGTCAAAGAAAGTCAATGTTTAGGTTGACCTTGTATTGCTAGTAAGTAAAAAAATCAATAAAAAAACCAAGGGACTTAATCTCAAAGTTCCCTTGATCGGTTTTTTATATTGAAAGATGGATTAGTATATGGAATTAATATAATTTCATCTAGTAAGATCCACTAACGAGCTGCAACCGTCGCTGCTGCTTTGCTATTGTCGACCTCTTCTAAGTCGAAAGATTGAAGGCTAGGGAAAAGGAAGTGGTTCTCTTCGACGTATTGAGCTCCAAAGAGTCCTTTTTCTGCCCAAAAATACCTATCGGTCGTATGCTCATTTCTCCTAACTACTAAAAGTGCAGGAGGGATTATTCCCGATGAAGCAATATGTTTACGAGCTGCCGTTACTGGCTTATCTTCTCCACTCTCAATATTATGCTGAGGAATGAGCTCTAATATCTTCCTGCCTTCTTGGCGACGACGACTTTTGCGCTTACGTTTCCTTGCCAAATCATTAACCTCCAAATCTACTTTATACAAAAGCATATTAATGTTAGTTATTGTAATGTTAGTTACAAAACTGCTTCGAATTGTATCGTAAATATCAAAAAAAAGCAACTCCTTGTTATCCACATTTGATGAGTTCTTGAGGTTGTGGATTCATATCAAATAATATGATTCATGATTTTTACAGATCAAATGGATAGACAAAAATCATTAATTGATACGGTGTTCATGTCTTATTCTTATCCTGTTGCTAGTAATGAATTTGCTGCTTTATGTCAGTCTCAAATTAAGTTGTTAACTGATGGCTTAGGTGCCGTTTCAAGTGCTATCTATTTGACAATTGATGTGCCAGAGAATCAAGAGAGTAATTTGCTTCTTTTTGTTGTGAACCCTAGCTCTGGCAATAAGTTTCCTTCGCAAATTAAAGGATTTGAATTGTTGGAAATTATCGAAAAAATTTCTTCTCAAAATGAATCTTTTTCTAACTATTATTTGCCAGGTATAGATCAAGAAGAGTCAAATTTTTCTGTGCAAATAAATCAGAATGATTTGTTGAATAAGCAGATTGTTCTTCCTCTGATTCATGATGATGTTGCTATGGGGTTGCTGTTAGTAGGAAGGGATGATCGTCCTTGGGCTCATCATGAATTGGATCAGATAAAATTAGTTTCTAGTACCTTGGCGATCGCCTGTTTTTTTGAAAAGCAATCTCAGTGGTATCAATCGCAATTAAGGCTTCAGCAAGGTATTCATTATTGGAATCAAGAACAAATAGGTAATTTACTTCATCAACTCAAAAATCCTCTCACTGCATTAAGTACCTTTAGTAAACTATTGCTGAAAAGAATTTTGCCTGAAGATCGCAATCGAAAAGTAGTAACAAACATTTTAAGAGAAAGCGATCATCTTGCCAGTTTAATTGAACAGTTTTCCCAGGAGATAGAGGTTGACCAATCACTAGAGGAAGTGTCTATTGAGTTGGCTACAACCTCTAAGCTTATTGCGGGAGAAGTAAGTACAAATGCTGCTACTTCTGGTAATTTTTTGTTGCCAGCGAATCAAGATAGCTTGGAGAGTCTTGATCTTGCTGTTGTTTTAGAACCATTACTATTAACTAGTAGCACGATCGCTCAATCTAAAGGATTGAAATTCAGCTCAAATATTGATTGCGAGTCAACTTTGATTATGGGGAATGCGAATGCATTAGGTGAAGTTCTCAGCAATATTTTAGACAATGCGATTAAATATACTCCTAATCCTGGTCAGATTAAGGTGAGTACTCAATCCAAGACCGATGTTGGCAACGGGAAGTTTCTTGGTGTTGTTATTGCTGATACTGGATATGGAATTTCTGAAGAAAATCAACAACATCTTTTCACTCGCTATTATCGTGGTTCTCAGGCGCAAAGTGATATCCCAGGAACTGGTTTAGGTTTGGCGATCGCTAAACAATTAATTAACAACATGGGTGGAGAGATCGAAGTAATTAGCCCCAATCATAATTCTTCTGATAGTCGTTTTCCCGGAACTACAATGATTGTTTGGTTGAAGACAGTTAGTAGTTAATGCCATGAGAAAACTATATTTTTTGCTACCAGGGACAAAAGGAAAATTTGGGGGAGGTGGCTTATGGGCAGAACTAAAAACGGTTCAATTAGCCCAGAAAATCTGTGATGCGGCGATCGTTACTTATAAACAACGGGAGTCAGATCATCTTTTTTTAGCAGATATTTTGGATTCAGTAAATCCTCAAGATCATCTATTTGTGATTAGTTGGGGCTTTGATGTTCCTAAATTAATTACTCGGCTTAAAAATCAGGCTGTAATTTATCATGCTCACAGTGCGGATTATGGCTTTAAAATTCCTGCAAATATTCCCATTGTTGCCGTTAGTCGCAACACCATGGGCTATTGGGGAGCGCAGGCTGCAAATTCCTTAATCTATTATTTGCCTAATCATTTGGGAACTGAGTTCTATGATTATGGTCAGCCAAGAGATATTGATGTCTTGGTGCAAAAACGTAAGTCCTCTCGTTATTTATTAACAAACCTGCTTCCAGTCCTTCAGGCTCGTTGCAAGGTCAAGATAGTAGATAGTTACGTTGAAGATTTAGCTGCTCTATTTAATCGTAGTAAAGTTTATTTGTATGACTCTGCTGAATATTGGCGGGTAAGCGATGTTACTGAAGGATTTGGTCTGCCGCCACTAGAGGCAATGGCTTGTGGTTGTCAAGTTTTTGCTAGCTTAAACCATGCCCTTGCTGACTATCTTGATCCTGGTTTTAATTGTCATAAAATTGGCTGTTATAGTCCGCAATATGATTTGGAACAGATTTTAAAAGTTCTTGATTCTTCGGCTAAATTTAACCACCCACCGTCATTTTGGTCTCAATATCAAGAAGAAAATTTAGTTATTAGATTTCAGGTGATCTTAGCTGAAATCAATGACTTCTTCGATCGTCAAGCAGAACTAAACCCTTTAATTAGAGGGCTTGATTTTTGGTTAATCCAGAGATTAAAGATGCAGCGAGTACTACAAAAAATTCAGAAAAAACTAAGTTGATAGAGGTCTTAATTTAGAGATTTTACAAAAGCTAATCTCTAAATTTCTACACTCTTCTTTCTAAACTCTTTATTGGCTGACTTACTTGCTTGCTGAAGAAATCAGCCTGTATTCCTCATTCCTGCTGCAATTCCATTGATAGTTAGCATTGCTCCGCGTAGCAGTTCTTCTTTGCTAAAGGGACGGAAATGCATCAAGTCATCATCCTTACTGTATTGTCGTAGACGCTCGATTAGCGCTACTTGCAGAAAACCCAGAGGGACAATTGTGCCATTTCTAAGTTGAACTGATCGCTGTAGTTCTGGGTCTCCATCCAACAATTTTTTCTGTCCATTAATGGTGAGGATGATCTTTTTGGTTAGGTTATATTCTTCAGAGATCTTGGCAAATAGTTTTTGAAAACGTTCTTTATCTTCTGCTGGTGATAGTTTGTTTACGTAGTGTTCAGCTATCTGTAAATCAGCTTTTGCTAAGGTCATTTCTACTTTAGAGATAACCATCCGAAAAAATGGCCATTTGAAGTAAAAGTAGCGGAGTAGATTTAAATTTTTATGGGGTTCTTGGACTAGAAACTCTTCGAGTGCTGAGCCAATTCCATACCAGGCAGGCAGTAGAAAACGACTTTGAGTCCAGCTAAACACCCAAGGAATTGCTCTTAAGCTACTGATATCTTTTTTCTTGTTGCTACCTTTTTTGCCAGGACGCTTGGAGGGACGAGACCCGATTTGCAACTGGCTAATGACATCTATGGGGGTAATTGCTAAGAAAAAATCAACGAAATCTGGTTCTTCGATTAGAGATCGATAAGCACTTCGCGATCGCGCCGATAATTCTTCCATCACCTGATTCCAAGGTTCAACCCGATCAAAACCACTCCCTAGCAAGCTAGATTGGATTACTGCGGTGGTCATTGTCTCTAGATGATACATCGCCAATTCTGGCAACGAGTACTTTGAGGCTAAAACCTCTCCCTGTTCTGTGATTTTGATTCTTCCTTTAATCGTGTCTGTGGGTTGAGCCAAAATCGCGGCATAGGCTGGACCTCCACCTCTACCAACAGAACCACCTCTGCCGTGAAATAAGCGCAAAGAAACCCCATATTCTGTTGCCACCTTTTCTAAAGCTTTTTGGGCTTTATGAATTTCCCAATTACTACTTAGAAACCCTGAATCCTTATTACTGTCGGAATAGCCCAACATGACTTCTTGCAGATGGGAAGGGGTTAGTGACGGCAGCGAAATTTCTTGAGGTTTGTTACTTTTGTCCGATTCTGAAGATGCTAGTTTGTCGTATCCTCCCGCTAGGGCTGCTCGATATAGTTTTGATTCGAACAATTTTTTCATTACTGTGGGCGCGCTTTTTAAATCGTCTACTGTTTCGAACAGAGGAACAATCCGTAGCGTGATCCGACCACTACCAGGGTCATATAGACCAGCTTCTTGAGCCAACAACATGACTTCAAGTACATCGCTAGCATCATTGGTCATGCTGATAATGTAAGTTTGGCAAATACCCACTCCAAACTCGCGTTGGAGTTTCTTGAGCATGTGGAAAGTTTCAACCACTTCTTTCGTTCTCTCAGAAAAAGGCATTTCTCTGGGGATCAGAGGTCGACGAGTTTTTAGTTCTTGGATCAGCCAATTGACCTTATCCTCTTCACTAAGGTCGTTGTAAGAACAATCTAGAACTCCTAGATAATCGGCAAATTCACTAATTGCATCAGAATGAACTGATGATTCTTGGCGAAAATCGAGTTGAGTGAGGGTGAAAGAGAATACTTCTACTTGGCAAATTAAGTTATCTAGTTCTCGGCAATGAAGTGCAGTCTTCGCAAGACTATTTTGAATTAACTTTAAATCGGCAAGAAATTCATGTTCATTGGCATAAAAGTTTTCTTGTCTGGGTTTTCCTTCTTGATTGGCTAGGACTTGATTGCGATCGCTTGTATTTTGCAGCTTTTGAGCGATGTAGGCTAGTTTTAAGCGATAAGGCTCTTGGCGATAACGCATTGCTAGCTTTTCATAGATTTCTGGCATTTCTTGACGACTCTGCTCTAAAGAGTCCAATAACTCGGGGAGTACCTTACTCCAATGGAGGGATAGACTTAGCAACTCTTGTAATTGCCCAATCGAGTCGAGATATTTCTTTAAAACAATATTTCTTTGGTAGCAAGCTGTTTGCCAAGTTACTGCGGGGGTGACAAACGGGTTGCCATCACGGTCGGAGCCTACCCAAGAGCCAAAATAACAAAAGTTATGGGTAGGCGCTGTTAATTGCGGGAAATTAGCTTTTAAAGTTTGCTTAAGACGATTAGCTAATTGAGGGATGACTTCAAACAATACTTCTTGAAAATAATGGAGAGCATAGTCAACCTCGTCTAAGACATCGGGCTTGAACTGATGTAATTCATCGGTTCGCCACCATAAACGAATCTCTTCTGTTAATTCGGCGATCGCTTCATCTACTTCCCAAGAGTTGTCCTCGCCAGTTTCCTTATTGTGATCTTCAACAATATCCAATCGACTGAGAATATTAGAAATTCGGCGCTGTTTCTTTCTGATCGTATGGCGGACAATTTCGGTTGGATGGGCTGTGAATACTAAGCGAATATCAAGTTGCAATAACAATCGCTGTAGCATTTGTGGCGGCATATTTATCTTCTTCAGATAGGGGAATAACCACTGAAATGTTCCTGCCTTACTAAAGTTATTATTCTGCTCAATCCATGATTCTTCTAAATTTTTCGCCCCTAAAGAATTATCAACCGCAGTTGATGTCTCTTGCTGTTCCTTAAATGTCTTAAATTCAGTCTCTTCTATTTTCGCTTGTTGTTCCGAAATAGGTTTAGATTTCCGAGCTACCTTTTGTTCTTGCTGCTCATAGTGCTGCTCGACAATATTGATGAGTTGAAAGTAGAGCGCAAATGCACGAGCCGCTTGGATAGCATCCTCAATTCTAAGACTTTCAATTACTTGGGGAACCGAAGATTGGGGTAGATCTTGTGCCTGACCTTCTGGAGAGGATACTTGGCGCATTTTTTGAAGCAAGTCCACCATTTCCTGACCATATTCAGAACGAAGAACTGACTCCCAAAGTTGATCAATTAGCTTTAATCGCTTACGCAATAGGAGGTGAGATTTTGAAAGTTGATTTACCTCTGAAGCAGAAACCTGAAGCAGCGAACTCATAAAGACTCCAACTATAAAAACTTTAACTCTCTTTTAGCTACTTAACCCAAAAAACCGATGATGGTAATGAATTTGATAATCAATATCAAGAAGTAATATACTTCATAATCGCTTCCTTGTTACGCAGATCCGTAATTACCTTAAGCTTTTGAAGCTTAAATTAATTGAGCTGTTTATCTGAGGCTGTTTGAGTCAAAGATGAATGGTCGGAAAAACTCAATAATGGTAGCTGCTCAGCTCTAAATATTTCCTCGCTAAATTTACCAAGCTCCAACAAATACTTTTCCCAAGTTTTTAAAAGCAAAATTGTGAGCAAAAAAGGACTAATCGCCAAACTTAAAACCATAAGTGTGGATAAAGGGAGTTGTTGATTTTGTTTCATGATTAATTAGGCTTGCTCCATCTGATGTGAATAGTTTGGCTGAAGTCTCTCAGTTACTTGATTACGAGATAATTGAACTTAAATCTATAACCTCTTTAAAGTTGTCTCAGTTTTTGACTATTCAGTTGTCGTGACTCGAACTGAGTAGTCTTCTCTCATCTTATGCTGGATCTTCTTAACTAGTTATAAGTTAGTTGCTTTTCGTTTTATCTTTGCTTCTCTATTAAAAGAAATTATCATTAACTATTGGCATTTATTATTAATAAGTAGTAAGCTTCTTCTTAGTGTTCTCCTCTTGAGGGATCGGCAGGTGAGTTTTTCCGCTTAGGAAGTTTTCTCCCCTGTTTTTTTTGCCGATATAATGGCCTTTGTTGTGGTTGAATTCCGTTAAGTAATTCAGAGTAATTTATGGCTACGAAATTTAGTCATTATGATGTGATTGTGATTGGTTCTGGAATTGGTGGACTTGTTACTGCCACACAGCTTGTCGCCAAAGGTGCGAAAGTTTTGGTTTTGGAAAGTTACCTGATTCCTGGTGGTAGTGCTGGTTATTTTACGCGGGAAGATTATGTCTTCGATGTTGGGGCTTCCATGATTTTTGGTTTTGGGGAGCAAGGTACTACTAATCTGTTGACTAAGGCTTTAGATGCTGTTGGGCAAACACTGCCAACCATTCCTGACCCAGTGCAAATTCACTATCATTTACCCGATCAGCGACAGCTTAAAGTTCATTACGATTATGAGAAATATTTGCAAGAACTGGTTAGCCTTTTTCCTAATGAGTCTCAAGGCATTAGGGGTTTTTATGATGAATGTCGCTATATATTCGATTGTCTCAATCAAATTGAGCTTCTTTCTCTAGAAGATCCTCGTTATGTAGCCAGAGTATTTTGGCAAAAACCCTTAGCTTGTCTAGGTTTAGCAAAATATCTACCCCAAAATGTTAATAATCTAGTAGCTCGTCATATTCGTGATCCGCTGTTAAAAAAGTTTATTGACTTGGAATGTTATTGCTGGTCTGTAATGCCTGCTGCGCGGACTCCTGCTATTAATGCGGGGATGGTTTTTAGCGATCGCCACTATGGAGGGGTTCGTTATCCTCAAGGTGGGGTGGGGCAAATTGCCCAAAAGCTAGTGGCGGGTTTACTCAAGTTTGGCGGAGAAATCCGTTACAGGTCGCGAGTAAATAAAATTTTGCTGGAAAATAAGCGAGCAGTAGGGGTAAAACTTACTACTGGAGAAGAATATTTTGCTCGAAGGATCGTTTCTAATGCTACTCGTTGGGATACTTTTGATAAATTATTGCCTACTGAGGCAAAACCTCGGCAAGAAATTAGGTGGCAACAAAGGTATAAAAAGTCTCCGAGCTTTGTCAGTCTCCATTTAGGTGTGGACGCCAATGTGATTCCAAAAAACTGCGAATGTCATCATGTTTTGCTGGAAGAATGGCAAAATATGGAAAAATCTTTGGGTACTATTTTTGTTTCGATTCCGACCTTATTAGACCCTAACTTAGCACCACCAGAACATCATATTATTCATACCTTTACCCCTAGCTATATATCTGAGTGGCAAAATTTAACTCCTCACCAGTATCAAGCTCGCAAAGAATTAGTTAGTGGGCAAATTATTGAGCGGTTAGAAAAGATTTTTCCAGGATTATCTGCTGGTTTAGACTTTCAAGAAGTCGGAACTCCTCGTACTCATCGGCGATTTTTGAACCGAATTGATGGCACTTATGGCGCAGTTGCTAATCAAAGACTATTCGGTTTACTGGGGATGCCTTTTAATCGAACTGCAATTCAACATCTATATTGTGTTGGCGATAGTACTTTTCCTGGACAAGGATTGAACGCAGTTGCTTTTTCTGGAATGAGCTGTAGTCACCGTATTGCAGGTGATTTAGGATTTAGATAATCTGCGTTTTTTGCTTAGATGGTCTAAGGGAAATGCGGAAAAGTCTAGATGAATTTGATTTATTACGGTTTCTATCACTGCATAGTGGCACCTAAACGAGGTACATTAATTGCAAATGGTAAACAAATGTTAATAAGATTAAATTGATCTATGTTTGAATACTTTAACGAAAAAGCTATAAAAACAGTAGTCCTTTCCCAAGAAGAGGCGAGAAGAGCTGGATATAATCTAGTTGGCAGTGAACATCTATTGCTGGGCATTATTGGCGAGGGTTCATCTGCTGCCGCGAAACTTTTAGAAGCTAACGGTATTAACACTAAGCAGACTAGGCAAGTTATTGAACAATTGGTAGGTAGGGGTGGTGGTTTTAGTCCGACAAATATTCCCTTTACACCTAGGGTTAAGAAGATTTTTGAATTGGCTTTCGAAGAGTCACGCCAATTAGGTGACAATTTTATTAGTCCTGAACATTTGCTGTTAGCAATTTTGAAGGAAGTTGATACTGTAGCGGCTAAGACCTTACTTAATCAAGGAATTGAGCTTGAGGATTTGCGAGTAGAACTTATCAAAAAATTGGGCGAAAAAGAACCATCTCTAGCGGGTGAGAATAAACGTTTTAACCCATTTGGAATGGGTGAAGAGCGTTCTGCTAAGCCTCGTTTGGCAGAATTCAGTACGAACTTAACTGAGTTGGCAAAAGAAGGAAAGCTCGATCCTGTTGTCGGCAGAAAAGCAGAAATTCAGCGAGCTATTCAAATTTTGGGACGTAGAACCAAGAATAATCCAGTTTTAGTTGGCGAACCTGGGGTTGGTAAGACAGCGATCGCTGAAGGTCTTGCCCAAAGAATTGTGGCAGGCGAAGTTCCTGACTTGATGGAAGATAAGGAAGTAATCAGTCTTAATATGGGTTCTTTGTTAGCCGGAACCAAGTTTCGGGGAGAATTTGAAGAACGCCTTAAATCGGTTATCGAAGAAGTAAAGAAAGCCGGAAATATCATTTTAGTTATCGATGAAATTCATACGATGATGGGTGCTGGTGCTATGGGCGGAGCGATGGATGCGGCTAATATGCTCAAACCATCTTTAGCTCGTGGTGAACTTCAATGTCTTGGTAGCACCACTCTTGATGAATATCGTAAGCATATTGAGAAAGATGCTGCTTTAGAGCGTCGATTCCAAAAGGTTTTGGTGGGTGAACCTTCGGTAGAAGATAGCATCATTATTCTGCAAGGACTACAAAAAACCTATGAGGAATTTCATAAGGTTAAATTCACCGATAAAGCAATTGAGTCTACGGTTATTTTTTCGGAAAGATACATTACGGATCGCTTTTTACCCGACAAAGCCATTGATTTGCTTGATGAGGCTGGATCGAGAGTTCATCTCAGACATTCAATGGTTAAAGATGTCGTAGAGCCTGAAAACACACCTATTGATCCTCAGGCTTTGACTCCTGTGGTTGATGAGACTGAGATTGCAGAGATAGTTTCTGCTTGGACTGGGATACCTGTTGCCAAGACTGATGCAACTGAAGCTGAAGCACTAGTTAACTTAGAAGTTAATCTTCATGAGCGAGTGATTGGTCAAGATGAAGCGGTTAAGTCGGTTGCTCGTGCTTTGCGCCGTTCTCGTTCTGGCTTAGGCGATCGCGATCGCCCAATTGCTAGCATGATCTTTTCTGGCCCTACTGGAGTAGGTAAAACTGAATTGGCTAAGGCTTTAGCTAGTTTAATGTTTGGCAAAGAAGATGCCATGATTCGCATCGATATGTCCGAATATATGGAACCTCATACGGTTTCCAAACTAATTGGTTCTCCTCCAGGATTTGTTGGTTTCGATGAAGGTGGACAGTTAACTGAAGCAGTTAGACGTAAACCCTATTCAGTAATCTTGTTTGACGAGATCGAAAAGGCTCATCCTGATGTCTTTAACCTCTTTTTACAATTGTTGGATGATGGAAGGATTACTGATGCGAAAGGTCGGGTGGTCAATTTTAAAAATACTGTGATCATCATGACTTCCAATATTGGCGCGAAAGCGATCGAGAAAGGAGGCACTGGTCTGGGATTTGGCTTAGCCGATGATTCTGGTGAAGCAGAATACCAAAAAATTAAAGGGCTAGTTAATGACGAATTAAAAAACTACTTTCGTCCCGAATTTCTCAACCGTTTAGATGAAGTGATTGTCTTCCGCCAGCTTAGTAAGCTTGAGGTTGCGGCAATTTCTGAGATCTTGTTAGCTGAGATTTCTGCTCAGTTAAAAGAACAAAGAAACATTACCCTTGAGGTTACTAAAGCTTTTACCGACAAGGTTGTTGATGAAGGTTTCGACCCTAGTTATGGAGCAAGACCGTTACGTCGAGCGATTATGAGATTACTTGAAGATAGTTTGGCTGAAGCTATTCTCTCAGGGAGAATTGTTGACGGCGATCATGCTTTAGTTGATGTTGGTGGTGAAGGTAAAACTATGATTTCTGCTGCTAGACAATCTGCATTAGTTGAATCAACTACTTGATTTGTCTCAGCTTAAATTTTGATGCCAATCGGCAATCATTAATCGCTGCGAAAAAGTTTTGACAGCGACTTGCTATCTGGCAAGAACTTGTTAAAACTATTTTCTTCTCTGTGAATCAATAAGTTGATCTTGATTTTTAGGTTTTTTAGCTTGTATGGCAACTGAGTTTGCTTCTGAATTCAGTTTTGAGACTCGACTTTAAAACTTTCCTAGTTAGAGATCTGAAATTTTTAGAGATCTGGAATTTACTAAAAATCTGGGTTTACTTAGAGGTTGATTTTTTGAAACGGAGCAAGCCTAAATTAGCAAATCTGATTAATAATTAATAGTGTAAGGGAACTGTTGCCCAAGGGATTAAGAGTAGTAGTAACCAACTCCAATAAAAGAAATTGGGAGAAGTTGGCAAGGGCTTATTGTTAATTAAGGCATCGATTCTTTGCGCTAGGCGATTGTCGGCGATCGGTAAGGAAAAACAAGCCGTAAAACAATTGTTTCCTGTCAAAGGATTTTGAACAACTTTTAGCAAAGATTCTGCTAGGGTCAGGGCATCAACCCTTTTTGCTGCTTTAAGGTCGGCTCTAATTTCTCTTAACAGCAAGAGTTCTTGCCATAGTATCTCTGTGCTTTTAAGCCAGCAAGTACTGTTTTTAAGCCAACCCAACCAAAAGAAATAGAACGTATCGCGATAATAGTAGTGAGCTTGTTCGTGCTCTATAACTGCGTTTAATTGGGGTTGATCGAGGATGTTTACCAAACTTTGACTGATAACTAGTTGTGGTTGCCAGAAGCCAATTTGGGCAATATAGGGCAAATCTAGGGGGATAAGCCTGACTTCTTGATCTTGGATTCTTGTGAGTGGATAAGTTTGAATTTGACGCTGCGAAATGAAGACCTGTCGAGCTAGGATCACTAACTTGAATAACAACCAAGCGGTAAACAGTAGAGCTACACCATAGCCAAATTGACTGGCTTTGAGACCAAGCATATGACCTTCTGCACCCATCAACAGAACCGAACTGATCGTAGTGATCAAGATTAAGGGTGGGAAAAGAAATAGAAAAAGCGATCGCTGCCATCTTGTTTGCCAATCCCCATTTAGGGGAATCGGGACGAGTCGCAAGCCAACTGCAAGGGCTAGAGCCGCTAAAATCATCATCAAGTGCATCAGTGCTGCTCCTCCCTTTGCTGTCTAATTACTTTAAGCTTGGCGGCAATCTTTTCGATTTGTTCGAGACTAGCATTATCTAGTTGATCGGCAAAAGCAGCAACCATTTCAGCATTGCCAACAGCTAGGAATTTGTTTAAGTGGTCGTATGCTTGCAAAGATTGAGCTTGGTGTCGGGATACTTTAGCTTCCCACTGAAAGGCTCTCCCTTTTTTTTCCTGTTTTTGACATACTAGCCAACCCTTTTCGGTTAGACGACGTAAAACTGTGGTGACAGAAGTATAGGCTAATTCTCGGTTAGGGTCAGTTAAGATGCGATCATGGACATCTTTTACCGTTACTTTTCCTAGTTGCCAAATAATGGCTAAAATCTCTTTTTCTAGGTTCCCTAGTGACATTTTATGGGGGCGATAGTTAGGCAGTGGGGTCATACTTTGTCAATATGTAGTGGGCAATATGTAGTGGTTAAAGCTAAAGAAAGCGTGTTCAAGAAAATAGGCTCAAAAATGTAATTATTTCTGGTTAGATTGTTTTGAGAAAACATTGTTTATTTGTTTTATTCGGCTTTTTCTAAAGTCCCTCCCCTTTGAGGTAAGCTATTCCCATTACGAGAACCAAGCAGCCGACAAAGGTGCAGCCCAAAAGAACCAACACAAAAACTTCACCTGAGGAAAGGGGGCGATCTGTTGGATCTAGGTAGGCGTGATTAGATTGTGGAATTTTGGAATTTTCTCTTTCCCAACCTTGAGGTGCTTGAATAACGTTGAGACGAGAATAGCCAATTTTGAGATCGTATAAAGATCGCTTTTCTGGTCTACTGAGAACTGCATAAGCTTCATTCAGTCTTTGAAATTTGGCGGTGGCAACTGAAGGAGCTAATTCTGTGGTGTCGGGATGGTATTTTTTGCTCAATCGACGATAGCTACGCCGAATCTCAACTGCCTCGGCAGCAGGATGTAGCCCTAGTAAATCGTAATGAGTCTTGGCTAGGCGGGAATTTTTGGGTAGGTTTTTACCTCTTACCCTCGTTTGTTGCTGTTGGCGATCGCTACTCACGAAAAAATTTATTTATAACCTAAATTTCCAATACTCCTATAGTTAACGAATTCCTACCCATAAATCAACTATTGTTGCAGGATGGATAGGAATTAATTAAGGATCTGAGACTAGCTGGCTATATCTTTTTAGTAAGGGACTTACGATTATCTATAGATTTGGATCTTAAATTTCTACTTATTTATTTTGATTAGTTTTCATTCGTCGCATACTACGAGTACAGCGCAGCTTACTCGCTAGTTAGACGAGGCGATAACTCACGCTTTAGGGGGCTGTGGTTTTTCTTGGTTTTGAATATATTTAACTATTACATCGAACTCAGCACCTTTGGAAATCGATTTTAATCCATAGCTGCTAGACCAAAAATAAGGTTTCCAGAAATAGTTAGCTAGATATTCAGAATACTCCTTTCTAATTAGCCTAGAGCTAACTGTTTTTAAGTTGGCTATTAGTTGTGACAAATTTAGTGAAGGATGAGCCTCAAATAGCAAATGGACATGGTCTGTTTCTCCTGAAAAACTAACAATGCTACACCGCCATTTACTCAACGTGTCTCTAAATATAGATTCTAGTCTTTGCAAAATTTCTTCAGTGATTAATTTGTGTCTATACTTAACCTGTAAAGTAAGATGATAATATATCTCAAAAGCTGCATGATTCATGCTTCTCATGGTTTAACTTTAGCATTAAGTAAATGGTAATGTAAGCATTATGCCAAAGATAATCAGAACAGACAAATGGGCATTATCGCCTGATAAAAATCAGTTACTAATCCTTGAAGATACAGTAACGATTTATCGCGACATGGTTCGTCGTCTGATTTCGATTGTCAACTTGCGTTGGAAAGAGATAGCCATAGCTGAAGCGCAGCAAAGATATGTGGAGCAGTTGTTTCAAGCCACGAAAAACAATCCAATCCCCAAGTTTGGCAAGTTTTTTGGACTAGGAACGAAGCTATACAAATTTCCTTCCTACTTAAGACGGGCAGCAATCAACGATGCTATTGGGCATGTCTCCTCGTTCCACACCAGATATCATGATTGGCAAGGTGGCAGAAGAAAAAGAAGAACTGCTAACCCACCAGGGTTAAACACTAGTTGTGGCGTCTATCCTGACTTGTACAAAAATCAGTGCATCAAAGTAACTGCCAATTACTCACAGGCAGAAATCAAAGTCTACAAAGATAATGATTGGGTATGGGAAACAATCAAGATTGGCAGCTTATCTCGTCGTCATTTAATCCCAGGAGTAAAGCAATTATCACCTACTTTGGTTGTTAGAAATGGCTCAGCTAGCTTGTCTGTTCCCTATTGGATACCAAGAGTAAAAGGCAATCAAACCGACAAGTACTGTGGGGTAGACATGGGGATAAATACCACTGCTGTTTGTTCAATAGTAGATGAGTCTGGATTAGTTCATGCTCGAAAGTTTATCCATGATGGCAAATCTCTAGATAAACGAGACAAGCACCTTGCCCGTATCAGAAGAAAAGCTAAATTGACCAAGAAGCTACATAAAGGATTTGCTAAAACAAACTATCGTAAGGCAGCTAATATCAGCAAAAATATAGCTAATCAAACAGCTAAGCAGATAATTAACTTTGCTATTGCCAACGATGCTACGACAGTTGCAATAGAGAATCTTCGTAACTGGAAACCAAAAGGAGGAAAAAGAAAATCTAGTCTCAAACAAAGATTCCATGGATGGGTCAAGTCTGCTATTGCTGACAGGCTAGAGCAGCTAGGACAAGAATATGGAATTAAGATAGTATTAGTCTACGCACGAGGCACATCAAGCACAGCCTACGACGGAACTGGTAAAGTCAAACGAGATAAAGATAACTATGCACTTGGAACATTTTCAACTAAGAAAAGATATTCGATAGACCTGAGTGCTTCGTACAATATTGCAGCTAGATATATAGCGCACAAACTTAAGCTTGCCACTAAAGGGGGTAAGTTACTTGTCAGCAAAAGTTCTGGCAGTAAGCCTAGAAGTTGGGCTAGTTTATCAACATTGTGGAGTAAGACCTATGATAATGATAAACCAGATACCTCGACTACAGCACTTAGTGCTTAGTCGCTGGAGGCTTCATAATTGCTAGTGTTTTTTTCTTACAGGATCTTAAATTCAATTTTGCCAGGAACTATATAGTTTTTGCCAAATTGAGCTAAATGTTTGTTTAACCTCATTGCGAAAGCTCCAGCGTTGGAATGCTCTTTCGTAATCTTCTTGCTTGCTATGGAAAGTTTTCCACCAGCTTAGAGAAATCCCCAAGCCCCAGAAAAGCAAAATATACAGAGACCAGGAAATTCCCCCTGTCGTGATTAGGTTGAGGGATACAAAAAAGGCATTAACAATTGCATACTTAATGGTTTTTTGCTTGAAAATATTTCGACGATACAAATCGAAAGCATGACGCTTTTCCGAAACGCCCTTATATTGTAGCCATTGATTTTCGGAAGCTTGTAGGGTTTGGATATCAATTTCCAGTTCGTCAGCAATTTCCCAAAGTTGCTTTCTGGTTAACTCATCCTCCTCGCCTTTGCGAGCCAGGGCGATCTGAATTATCTGTTGAATATCTTCGGAGCTATAAACTTCTGGGTATTTTATGGGAGAATCAGTCATGGTTTTTGCAGTTATCTCTCATCTTAAATATTATGCTGAAAAAGCAATATTTGTAACCGTACCAATCGTGACGGTTTTTACTATAACTTAGGGAGATCTCTTAATCGTCATAATTCGTTACAATCATGTCAACTGTAATAAATGTGATTATCGCTCGGATTGGAGAAGCTTTAAGATTAGAGAAGAAGGAATAGGGGATAATTGGTAAATATCTCGGCTAAGAGAAATTTTATTCTTAATTTTCGCAATTTTCTGAATTTTAGAGGCTAAAATTCATCCTCGATAAAAAAAAGAATTCAAAAAAGGATAGGAGAAAAATCCTATGAATAATAACGGTAATAATCTTCAAATCGGGAATCTATTTGGTATCCCCTTTTTCATAAATCCCTCTTGGTTTTTCGTTTTAGGGCTAGTGACATTGAGTTATGGAAGCGATTTGGCTCGTTTTCCTCAGCTAAGTGGTGCTGTCCCCTGGTTATTGGGCTTAGTTGCGGCTTTGCTGCTGTTTGCTTCTGTTTTAGCCCATGAGTTGGGTCATAGTTTCGCTGCGATCGCTCAAGGAATTAAGGTTAAATCGATCACTCTCTTTATTTTTGGTGGTTTAGCTTCTTTAGAGAAAGAGTCAGAAACTCCTTTTCAGTCACTATTAGTTGCGATCGCCGGTCCCTTGGTCAGTGTTTTGCTCTTCGGTATTTTTCTGCTGATTAATACTACTTTGTCTTTACCCGCACCGATTAGTGCTATTTGCCAATTGCTCGCCTCAATTAATTTGGTGTTGGCACTGTTCAATATGATTCCTGGTCTTCCTTTAGATGGTGGCAATGTTCTTAAGGCGATCGTCTGGAAAATTACAGGCAACCCTAACAAAGGCATCATCATCGCTGGTCGAGTTGGTCAGTTCTTTGGTTACTTGGCAGTTGGTTTTGGTATTTTAGGAATTCTCAAAATTCTTCCTTTTGGTAGTTTTTGGACATTGCTAATTGGTTGGTTCTTACTGCAAAATGCTGGTTTTGCTGCTCAATCGGCAACTGTGCAAGACAAGTTAGATGGCTTTACTGCTGAAGATGCGGTCATTCCTGACAGTCCTATTGTTCCTGCTGATTTAACTCTCAGAGACTTTGCTAATGAATATGTAATTGGTAAACAGAAATGGCGCAAATTCTTGGTTGTGGATGAAACTAGACATTTGCTTGGGGAAGTTTTTGTTGATGATCTCAAGACTGTCCCTACCTCAGAGTGGACACAGGTCAGACTTACTGGTCTAATCAAGCCTGTTAGCGAAGTTACTAAAATCGCTGCTACTCTTTCCCTGCTCGAAGTTGTCAAACTAATCGAGACTCAAAATATCAAGGAAATGGTGGTAATTAAGGAAGATCAAGAAGTTTTAGGCTTGCTAGAGAAAACCTCAATTTTTGAGTTACTTCAGCAAGATGCGCAGGGTGAAGCTATCAAAAAAGCTTAGAGTTAGATCTCTTAAGTTTTGCCCTCTTGAAATTAGAGTCAAAAAAACCTGATGAACTGTTTTTTACAAACTAGGCATCAGGTTTTTTAGTAAGTTTTTTGGTCTTATTTTTTTTCGTTAAGCTGCTTTGAGGGTTTCTGCTAAAGGTTGCCAATGGATACGGCGATCGCCTCCAACTTCGAGGACTACCTTAATTTTGGGTTCTTTTTTAGTTAAGCTAATCAAATCTTCTTTCTCTTGGCGAGATAGAATATGACCTTCAATAATCCACAAAACCAGCCCTTTAGAATCAGCAGGCAAAGATTCTAATTCGTAAGTAGCGATGGGTGGTACGAAGTAAACTTGTCCAACTGCTGCATCTTGTCCAATCGTCTTTTTGCCTAGATGAGGTGGTCTGATGCCATGGATTGTAGTCAGGTAAGCCGCAATATCCCCTAATCCTCTGGCAGTTATGTTCAAAGTTTGATAGCCAGCAGCTCGAACTCTTCTTTGGAATCGTCCTTCGATTCCACCTTCGAGAGGCACATAGATCCCTAATGCACCAGATTTTTCGAGATCGCGAATAAATGATTTACCTGTAATGATTAATGGCATAGGAATTTTACTAAAGTGAAAAACGGCGCGCTACAAGTTTGGCTAGAACTATATTGTACTTAACCACAGGCTAATTTTAGTGGGCTTTGAGGGATTATCTCAAGTAAAATCGATTATTTTTTGATATTTTGGTGACAACATTTGGCGAGTACACAATTAGCATTCCCAACTGTTTTAAAGTGAACTATCTGATCAAGGATATGCTTTTCTTGTTTTTATGATTTTAAAAACAACCTTAATTTATATAGTTTGGTAATTTTTACCCTCAGCTAGAGAAATAACTATTTTGCGATCGTCAGATAACGTGGCGATCAAGAACTGAAATTAGATCATCTAAATATTATTATCAACCCTCAAAGTCATGATTGATGATACTTTTGGCGATCAAATATTTAAAGTTTCAGAATGCATTTTGCATCCATAACAGTGAGTTCATCACTAATAAAAGTCGTGCAAAGATCTTTATTTTTCAGAAGTGCAGAAGTTTGATTATTTTTTAAATCATAGACAACCCGGTTGTACTCTTCTCGATACTGCTTTATCCAGCGATTTTTAGTAACAAAGTCTAGATTGAAACTACGATCTTCAATTATCCAGTGAGTAATATGATGTTGCTGAATAAATGTTTTTACTAGATTGAGGTCAGGACTATATTGAGCAGTAATTAAAGCTTTAACTTTATCGGCAAAAGGTTTGTAATAACCCAATTGATAGGGAACTGCATATTCGCTACTTACTAGCACAGAACGTTTGCTAAAAGAGGGCAAATAATTAGTTTCTTTAGTGAGAGAAGCAATTACAGTATCCTTTGGTTGCTGTTTTAGATACTCGTATAGCTTGGGATGACGACCAATTTCGTAACCTGTAATTTTATAAGCTCTGGTAAGACTATAGTCAAAAAAACTACTATGAGAAAATAGGATGACCGCAATTACGGTGACAGAAATAAATAGTTTGCTTTTTTGCGGTGAGTGCTTTTTTTGCCAATATCGCCAGCAAGAATCTAAGATAATTGCGATTGCAATTCCACCGCAAAGATTCACCATAATTCTTAAACTATGACTCGTATAGCGAGATGGTAAATGTAGCTTAAATAATACTAACTGAGCTAACAAGTACATTGCTAAAGAAGCTATTACTAGCTTGCTAACACAATTGAATTGAGGCGTAATTTTTCTGACTAAAGGGAATTGATTTGGCTTTTTTCTCAATAAAGGCAAAAGCAAACCGACGTATAGAATCGATGGTCTAAATGCTGTTTTCGAAATCATGATTCCTCTGCCGCTCCCAAAAAGATATCCCCAAATAGTATCTTTGAAAAAATCCGCTCTTCCTTGAGAGTGAAATTCAGGCATGGCAAAAGCTTCAGCCCGAGTGATTATCGGGGCGTAATCAGAAGTTTTAACTGCGTAAGGTAATAAGACGAGAAAACCGATGATTAAACCAATAATGGCAAAATTACGTTCTTTAATATTCGGTGTAATACTGGGTGCAAACTTATGCCAACGAATTAATTTTAGTAGCAACATTACCCAAGCAATCATTACCATTTGAGGGTAAAACAAGCTCAAAATAATTAGGCTAATCAAGCAAGGGATTAATTTCTGGTGGTTGAAGTATAAAAGAAATGCTAGAAAAAAAGGGTTCAAAAAAGCTCTGGGAGTTGCCGAAACTATATCATCCTTGAGCCATAGACTATGGTTAATTAATAAAGTAGTCGTCAAACAACCCAGTGGGACAGGAAAAATAGTACGACACCATAAAAAAAAGTAGTAAGCGGTGATAATTCTTAAGGGAATAGGAATTAACTTACCAAAAACAAAAGGATCGATGCCAAGCGCAAGACCAAGTCTATATAAAGATGTATAACCCCAAGGTGCAACTGACTGAAAATAATCGGCAATAAAATCGTTAGGAAACAATCCTGGTTCAGCATAGCGATTTAACCAAAAAACGTGTTGTCTCGCATCATCTTGTACGATCCAGTCTGTTGAAAAAGCTGTTTGTAAATCTAGCAACCCATAAAGTAAAGCTGACAGTAAGCTTGCTAGAAGAAAAACTTGCCATTGCCAAGATAGGTTGCTGATTTTTTTGCGCACATCAGTAAGTATTAGAGAACAGGTAATAGTTAGTAAAACACATCTGACTCGAAGTTTTTTAACGATTGCGATTATTGGCTAATTACTAAAATTCTGTTCCCATAGCGGTTTCTCGCCTATCGAGAATTTCTTTGTCTAAGGTTAAAAACTCCCAAAGATAAGCTCGTCAAGGCAATTCCTGAATTAGCATCAAGTCTAAAGGTTCAAGCTATTTACTGGAATCTGGATGTCGAACCCTATTCTCAAGAGCGCGATCGCCACAACATCTAGTAGATCTAACAGCAACAGTAAATTCATTTCTCCAAGACTTTTAAGATAAAAGCATAATCAAAAGCCCTTTCTCGTAGTTTGGTATAACGAGCAGAAGAACCAGCATGTCCAGCAGTCATCTTCATTTTTAACAGAAGCAAATTATCGTCTTTTTTAAGCTCACGCAGTTTGGCTACCATCTTGGTTGGTTCCCAATAGGTAACTTGCTCATCGGTTATCCCCGAATTAAAAAGCATGTTGGGGTAATCTTTGCTCTCCACATTATCGTAAGGAGAGTAGCTCAACATATATTTAAAGACCTCCTTACTTTGCAGCGGGTTTCCCCATTCATTCCATTCTGGTGGAGTTAAGGGTAATGTTTCATCACAAATGGTACTGATAACATCGACAAAAGGAACATCCAGAATAACCGTTTGAAAGAGTTCGGGAGCTATATTGGTAATCGCACCCATGAGTAGTCCTCCTGCACTCCCACCATTAGCGACAATTTTCCCTTTGGAACTATATTGATGCTTAATTAAATATTCACAGCAAGAAATGAAATCCTTGAAAGTGTTGATTTTTTTGTCCATCTTGCCATCTAGATACCATTGATAGCCTCGATCTGATCCTCCGCGAATGTGAGCAGTAGAACAGGAAAACCCTCGATCTACCAAGCTGATGATATTGGCTGAGAAATAGGCTGGCATCGAGTAACCATAAGATCCGTAGCCATAGACAAATCCTGGGGCTTTACCATCTTGGACAAATCCTTTTTTACTAATAATCGTCAGCGGAATTTCCTCCCCGTCATGAGCTGGGGCAAAGACTCTTTTAACTTGGTAGTTATCGGGATTGAAGTTAGGACATTCCCCTGGTTTAACCACCGATATTGCCCCTGTTTCCAGATTGTACTCTTGGGTTTCACTGGGTCTAATGGGTGATTGATAGCTAAACTGAATCGTTTTACTATCAAACTCCAATGCTCCTATATAGCCAAGGGAGTATGCTTCATCCTTCATCTCGATTTCACTGGTTTTCCCAGTATCAAGATTGCGGATCACAATTTTGGGAAGTGCTAGTTTATTGTCGTTAATGTTCATGACCAGATAGTCATGATAGAGATCGATGTCTTCAATGTAGAAGCGTTGATCGTGGGCAATCAATTCCGACCAATTCTCTTTCTCCCTCTGCTCTGGGGAACAGGTCATAATCTTATTGTTCGGACATTGATCGGCGTTGCTAAGAATATAAAATCGACCTTGCCCCGAATCTAAGGAAATGAGGGTATCTTGTTCAAGCTCGTGGAAGAGGGTCGGCTGGGCTTTGGCATCTTGGGCATCCAGAAGATAAATTTGGTTGGCGTTAGTATCACCAAATTCCAAAACGAGATAATTTTTATCGCTGGTCAAGTAAATCGACATAAAAAGATTGCTCAACTGAGCTGGTCGCTCAAAGACCAATTCTCTTTTCTCTGGTCCTTCGTGCAAGGGAAAACGATAGAGTGCTTGTCCTCTCCCATCTTGAGGATCTCGTTTAATATAGTAGAGATGGTTATAGTCCTGACACCAAACTACGCTCCCTGTTGTCTCTGTTGCTTCCCAAGGAAAATCTTGACCACTTTCGAGATCACGTACTTTGACCGTATATTCCATCGAACCAGTGGTATTTTCTGAATAAGCGAGATAGCGATCGCCTTCGCTTCTACTCAGAGTTCCCAGACTATAGTATCCCCTGCCCTGAGCCTCGGCGTTAACATCAAAGTAGATTTCTTCTGTGGCTTCTAAGCTTTCTTTTTTACGACAATAGTAAGAGTAGTCTTTTCCCTTTTCAATCCGACCGTAATAGAAATATTGTCCATGTTTCAGTGGGGCACTACTATCATCTTCTTTGAGACGAGAGAGCATTTCCTGATAAAGATCTTCTTGGAGTTGTGAAGTGTCCTCCATGATCGACTCGGTATATTCATTTTCAGCGTTTATATAGTCACGGACTTGCTGATTTTTAAAATCAAGATCCCCTTTGATAAATTTTTGCCAGTTTTGATCACGCAACCAGTGGTAGTTATCAATGCGCTCAATGCCGTGATTACTTGCTATGAAAGGAATCTTTTGGGCACTAGGGGGTTGAATTTTTTCTGTCATATCAACTATTTGGTTGGTTATTGCTTGGCTATTGCAGAGGAAAGTAAGCTTAATTATCCTAAGATAAATTATTCAAGGTCAACAACATCTATAGACTTATGGATTTTTGTTAGTCTTTTCACTACAAGTATTTAAGGTATATGACCTGGTATGTCTGATTCGATTTTATTTTGGCATCGTTGCGATTTGCGTATTACAGACAATATTGGTCTAAGTGCAGCCAGGCAAATAAGTCCTCAAATCATAGGTGTATTTTGCTTAGATAAAAATATTTTGAGTCGCGATGACATAGCTCCAGCAAGGATCAAATATATGCTGGGTTGTTTGGCTCAGTTGCAGCAGAGTTATCAGAGTTTGGGTAGTAGACTTTTGATTATCGAAGGTAAGCCAGCCCAGGCAATTCCTGAATTGGCAGCAAGTCTAAAAGTTCAGGCTGTTTACTGGAATCTGGATGTCGAACCCTATTCACAAGAGCGCGATCGCCAAGTAAAGACCGCTTTAGAGAATAACAACATAGAAGTCAAAACCTTTTGGGATAAGCTGCTTCACTATCCAGGCGAAATTTTAACCCAATCAGATTTACCCTACAAAGTCTATACTCCCTTTTGGCGAAACTGGATTAAGCAAACCAAAGTGAGCATCGCCAGCCCTATTAATGCTCTAGAAGATTTCACGAATAATCAGCAAGTAGCCGCAGAAATTAAGCTACCTACTCTTGCGGAACTCGGTTTTGAATGGTCACAAGATTTATTGTTAGCTCCAGGAGAAGATTCGGCGCGATCGCAACTAGAAAAATTCTCTCAACAGCAAATCTATGAATACGATCAACAGCGAAATTATCCTTGGCAAGCTGGCACATCTTTGTTGAGTGCTGCTCTTAAATTTGGCGCGATTGGTATTCGCACAGTCTGGCTCGCCACCACTGAAGCTTTAACAAACTGTCAGAGCGAAGAAGCACAAGCAAATATTATTACGTGGCAAAAAGAACTAGCTTGGCGCGAATTTTATCATCATTGTTTATATTTTTTTCCTGAACTTGCCCAAGGTCCTTATCGTCAGGATTTTCAGGATTTTCCTTGGGAAAATAACTCAGAACATTTTCAAGCTTGGTGTCAGGGTCAAACAGGTTATCCCATAATCGATGCAGCAATGCGACAACTTAATCAAACTGGTTGGATGCACAATCGCTGTCGGATGATCGTAGCTAGCTTTCTCACCAAAGACTTGATTATTGATTGGCGTTGGGGTGAAAAATACTTTATGCAAAAGTTATTTGACGGTGACTTAGCTGCTAATAATGGCGGTTGGCAATGGAGCGCTTCTAGTGGCATGGATCCCAAACCTCTGCGGATTTTTAACCCTGCTTCTCAAGCTCAAAAGTTTGATTCTGAAGCCGAATATATTCGTCAATGGCTACCCGAACTTAGCTCGATCGCCACAGGACAGCTAGTATCAGGAAAAATACCCGATCTAGAGCGCTATCGCTGCAATTACCCTCAACCAATTGTCGATCACAGCGTTCAACAACGCCGCTTCAAAGAACTATATAAGCAGCAAAAAGGTAGGTGAAAAAATCAACTAGAATATCTACTCAATTTGCCCCTATCTAAGCAAAAATGATTGTCAGTAGACTCGAACAACTATGTTCAAAACCTTTCAATGCTTACGGCAGGGGTTTGGGGAGGTCGTAATCCTCCCCAATATCTGGGGGCGCGGGGGAAGAATCCCCCGATTGAAGTTTGGCTTTAGCAGAAAACTTTAAGGGTTTGTCTGAGAAGTGTAATTTGTGACTTTAACGCCCCCTAAATCCCCCAAATTTGGGGGACTTTTAAGTTAACCCACTCTTATTTTCCCTTAATATTAGGATGCGAGTAAAAAATGTAAAAACTTTTCAGATGTCTTCAAAGAGTCTAACGAAGTTCTCATAAAGACTATCTAAACAACTAACCCAAAATAAATACTCAAAGGCACAACAATAAAACCAAGAGTTATCAAGATTGCAATAACTAAAGAAATTGTATAGAACAGGCTACTAGCCTTACCCTCCAAAACTCCCAACGATTGGGCTGCACTCCAAACACCATGACGCAAGTGAACCCCCAAAAACAAAATAAAACCCACATAACTTAGGGTATAAAAAGGATTATGGAAAGTTTCGATTACCAAACTTGCTAAATCCCTAATTGCTTCTCCATTTGCGATAATGCTTTGGGTATCACCAAACTTGAATGTGATCAGATGCCAACCTAAAAAAGCTAAAGTCAGTAAACCCGTAAGCGCCATTGAACGAGAACTAAGAGATTGCTTACTAGGAGAACCCGCACTCTTCATTTGTTGATAAGGGAGCGATCGCGATCGCCAAGCTTGCAGACGAATAGAAATACCAACTACAAGATGTAAAACAATTGCCAAACCAAGAATTAACTCAACGCCATTAAAGATAAAACCCCAACGATCAAGATTATGCGCCAATTGATTGTATGCCTGGGGCTTCTTAAGAAGTAGTAAGTTTCCCAAAGCATGGAAAACTACAAATAGGATTAACCCAAAACCAGTTAAACCAGTAATAAATTTTTTCCCTAGTGAAGATTGGAAAAATTTTAACCAAGACGTTTGACTGTCATTAGAAAGGTTCATTAACTTAGTTTGATTGCTTTAAACTGTATAACCTGTATAACTCATATTTAGATTTTAGCTATATATACGAAGTCAAAATAAATAGCCAAATCAAATATTTTCTAGGCAATCAATATTCTGATCGCTCAAATTAAGTTCCCAATTTGAATTAAAAAAAATTGCCTCTGTAAATTTTATAAATACCCGTTTTTGTAGTATGTGCTAGCATTCTTCAATAAAACAGTATCCATCGTAATCATATGGGTAAAGTGTTAGTTTTGAATGCTTCCTATGAGCCACTCAATATTACGAGTTGGCGTCGGGCGATCGTCTTATTGATTAAAGGTAAAGCCGAACAACTTGAGCATAGTAATAAAATCCTTTATGCTGATTTACCTTTTCCCACCGTAATCCGACTTCGCTACTATGTCAGGATTCCTTACAAAGAAATCCCTCTAACCAGGCGCAATATCCTAGAGCGCGATCGCAACACATGTCAATATTGCAAAGCGAGGGAGAAACTTACCCTAGACCATATTGTTCCTCGTTCTCGGGGAGGAGTTGAAAGTTGGGAAAATTTGGTTGCAGCCTGTGTGCGTTGTAATGTCAAAAAAGGCAATCGTACTCCCAAAGAAGCTGATTTAGTCCTACTGAAAAAGCCGCGTAGACCGCACAGTAGTTTGCACTTTGAATTAATTAAGTGCACCCAAAATAACCATAATCAAGAATGGAAAAAATATTTAATTGGAATATAGTCAAATCGCTTTTCTTTCTTGATACTCGGAGCGCTGATAGTATAAATACCTACCTCTAAGTGATAAGCTTATAGACTATTCTAAATTCCTTCTCTAATAAAGTACTTATTTTTATCAGTTTATTTTCGTTGCCAGTTTACTTAATATCTTTAATCCTCCTCTCCCAAAAAAATGTCGTCCAAATTAACAGCTTTTTCTCAAAATAGTGCAGACAAAGGTTTCCCAAAATCTCCTGTCGAGTTAGTCGATATATCCAAAGATGATGCTTTGAACTCTTCTCCCTCAGATGATAGTAAAAGTTTTTCTAAAATTATTCAGAGTTTTCAAGACACTCTTAAAAAGCATCAGGATGAATCACAAATTATTGTTATTCAGGACTTTCCCGATCCAGATGCTCTTTCTAGTGCTTGGGCATACAAATTGATAGCAGAGAACTACAATATTCGTTGCGATATAGTCTATGGGGGGAGACTGTCTCATCAAGAAAATATTACCCTTGTTAAGCTAACTAATTTGCCTGCTCAAAGGCACACTGCTGAATCTCTTCAAAAACTTGATTTGTCAAGTTACCAGGGTTGTGTCCTAGTAGACAGTCAGGGTACTAATAGTCAGCTTTACCCTATCTTGAGAGAAGCTCAAATTCCCTTAACTGTGGTCATAGATCATCACAGTAAGCAAAAAGAGCTGGATGCTGAATTTATAGATCTTCGTCCTCAAACTAGAGCTACGGCAACGATCCTCACCCAATATCTTCAAGCTGGGATTTTAAAGCTTAATAATAGTAATCAGGTTCATGTTAAATGTGCGACGGCTTTAATGCATGGTCTTCGCTCCGATACCAATCGTTTAATGTATGCAGAGGAAGAGGAGTTTTTAGCTGCTGCCTATCTAAGTCGTTTATACGATTCTCAATTACTTAGTGCTGTTTTACAATCTGCAAGATCTCGTCGGGTCATGGATATTATTGAGCGTTCATTACGTAACCGAATGAACAAAAATAACTTCTCTATCTCTGGTGTCTGTTATCTCCGTTATGATGACCGCGATGCCATCCCCCAAGCGGCAGATTTTCTAGTAACGGAAGAAGATGTTCATACTGCGGTTGTGTATGGAATTGTTCATGATGAAGATCATGATATTGAACTGGTTATTGGCTCGCTAAGAACTACTAAACTTACCCTCGATCCTGATGAGTTCATCAAAGAGGCTTTTGGTCATGATACTCAAGGTAGGTTTTTTGGTGGAGGAAGGCATATGGCAGGAGGCTTTGAAATTCCTATTGGTTTCTTAGGTGGTTTTAATGATAATTCCGATTATGCCAAGCTCAAATGGGAAGTTTTTGATCGGCAAATTAAGCAAAAACTGCTGCGTTTAGTTCATCCTGATGACAATTTAACAATTTAGTTGCGATCTCTTGGCTATGGCGCTAGCTATATTTATCTTGTTTGAGCCTTTAATACTGTTGTCTTACTTAGAGGTATTTACAGTTAAGTTTAAATAAATCTATCTAGATCGCCTTTTTCTGTAATTGGCGAATGTTTTGCGTAGTTTTAGCTATTATTAGTCTTTTTAACTTTTTTTGGTGATCTTACTATCCAGTTTGGGTAATTTAAGATCACGACTATCCTTTTAAAGTTTATATTTTACTTTTTTATTATTTAGTAAACATCAAGGAACCTAAAAAGCTCTAAAGCTCCTAACTACCTTAATAAAGATTACATGTCTCACCCTGACTCTCTATCCCAAATAACAAGTGAATATGAAGCAGCGTTTAAACTAATCGATGTCGTGTTTTCTTTGGAGTCTTGTTTACATCACCAAATTCTACCTCTAGAACTCTTCGATAATCATCTTGTGGTAGGGATGGTAGATCCAAAAAATATCAATACAATTCAATTTATTCGTCCAATTTTGCAATCTTTGGGGTATGGTTTTCATGTTCAGGCAGTCGATATCCAAACTCACCAACTAGTTATTGCTTCTTATTTACAGCGTTCTCCTAATAGCGATTCTAGCTCTGTAGAGTCCAATTCCAGTAATTATAATGCTGCTGATTTGCGTCCTGGTCGGTTTCTAGAAGAGCAGAATAAGAACATTCCTCTTCCAGTAGGTTCTGATGGGCATTCTGCTCCTACTCTATTCGAAGACTATCTTGACGATGAAGAAATAGAGGAGCCAAAACCTTTAAAACATCACTCTCATAATCTTCATGATCGACCTACTTTAATTGTTGATGACGTCAAATCTTCGCTAGATGCCATTTCTTTTGAGTATGATAATTCCAGAATTTTTTCTAGTCAGCCGCAGATAGATAATACTGTACTTAATCAAGTCTTAACTGATAAAAGTGCTGGTGAACCTGTGATAGAGAGCAGTTCTTCTGTCGCCGTTGATCATGTTGAGGAAGTTCCTGACAAATCAATTCAAGGGTTAATGGATTTACCGCCAAAACTCTTGTGGCAAGAGTTATTATCTGGGGCGATCTCGGGTGGGATCGGGAGACTTTTTTTTCGCAGACTTGCTACTCATGGTCATATAATGTGCAGTCGAGATGGCGTTATTCAATCTTCTTTGGAAGATGTGTCCCTTGAAGTTTTTAGTGAGGTGGTTCAAGAAATTAAGAAAATGGCTAAGTTGCCACTATCTAAGCTGAAAAAAAATAAAAAAGTTGCTCTCCAGAAGTTTCATGACGGGGAAAGGGTTCTCTTACGAGGTGAGTTCTTTATTGGTGAGTTTGGTGATGAGATTACTCTTCAGGTTTTAAGAGGTCAGGCCTTGCATTTTTATGAGCAAAGACAGGTTGATAAAACCTTAAAAAAGGCTATTTATCTGGGTCGGCAACTTGAAAAAACTCTCAGAAAAATAAAAATGTGTAGTACTTCTGCTGAGCTTGGAGATTTAAATGCTCTCAAAGAAACTCTCAAGCAAGTCGATAAGCGATTACGACTATTAGATTCGTAAAGAGCAATTCTTGGCTCATCTGATTTTGGCTAATCGATATTAATTGGATCGACATCTATTGTGATGCTGACCGATGAAAGACAGTGTTTTTTGAGAACTTTTAATTGTGATAGGTCGCGGTTAGATGATTCTTTATTGGGGACGGTGGTGTTTTTAAGAAGTATTTGCCAGCGATAGCGGAGGGCAACTCGAAAAATACTGGCGGGTGCTGGGCCTAAGATATCCCAGGAGTCGTCGAGAAGGTCTATGCAGGCAGAAGCGATCGCCTCTGCACTCTTTTGAACATCTTGTTCTTTGGTGCTGCTTAAACGAATTAGAACTAGACTGCCATAGGGCGGATAATTGAGTACTGATCTTTGTTCCAGCTCATTGCTGCTAAAGCTGAGATAATCATGATTTTTAACTGCTTGAATGACTGGATGTTCTGGGGAATAGGTTTGGATAATTACGCGCCCTGCTTCTGAGCCTCGTCCTGCTCGTCCTGCTACTTGAGTTAGGGTTTGAAAGGCTCTTTCCGCTGCGCGATAGTCGGAACGATGCAATAGTCCATCGGCAGAAACAACCCCTACCAAGGTAATTCCTTCAATATCTAGACCTTTGGTAAGCATTTGGGTACCAATTAAGATGTCTGCTTCTTTGGCTGTGAACTGGGCGATTAGATCCCGATGGGCATTTTTTCTGCTGGTAGTGTCGCTATCAAAGCGGATCGTTTTAAGATCGGGAAATAGCCTCTGAATTTCTTGGGTTACCTTTTGGGTGCCACTCCCAAAGAATTTTAGATAGGGAGATGAGCATTCAGGACAGATTTTTGGTTGTAAGCTACTGAAGTTGCAATAGTGACATCGCAAAAGTTTGGCAGAGTTTTCATGGGCGTGATGGAACGAGAGAGAAACATCGCAATGAGGGCATTCCATTACAAATCCACAACTACGGCAAGAAACAAATGTGCTGTGACCCCGACGAGGAATAAATAAAATTGCTTGTTGCTGTTTCTCCTGAATTTCGAGAATTGCTTGTTGTAGATCTAGGCTAAAAATCGATTTATTGCCTCGACTTAGCTGATCTCGCATGTCGACGATTTTAACTGGGGGGAGCGATCGCGAGGAAATTCTGTTGGGCAGAGATAGGTAATGATTGTGATTATTTTTAGGTTCGGGTATAGATGCGTTATCTTTTTTAGCCTGATTAGTAAAGGTTTCCCAATAGGTTTCTAGTGAAGGAGTCGCAGAACCTAGGATTAAGGTGCAGTCATTTAATTGCGCTCTCCAGTCAGCAACATTGCGAGCATGATAGGTAGGAGTAGGTCGATTTTGCTTGAAGCTAGAATCGTGTTCCTCGTCAAGAATGAGCAGTCCTAAGTGGGGTAAAGGCGCAAAAACAGCCGATCTTGTGCCAATGATTATTTGGGGTTCACCCAAGAGTGTTTGTCGCCAGGTGTCATATTTTTCGCCAGCAGAAAGCTTACTATGATAAACACAAACTTGCTCGCCAAAGCGGGCGCGAAAACGATCTGTTAGCTGAGGGGTTAAGCCGATTTCGGGGACTAGAACTAAAGCTGATTTGCCTTGATCTAAAACAGGTGCGATCGCCTGTAAATAAACTTCTGTTTTTCCCGATCCCGTAACTCCGTGTAAAAGTATTTTGCCATAACCCACTTGGTTATTAATCTGCTTGAGTGCCTTAGCCTGATCTGGGCTAAGTTTTTTGGGAAGATCCCGACCCTGATCGTTGCCCTGCTCTTTACGGAGAACTTCTCGTTCAGAAAAGGCAAGATATTCTAGTTCTGCCAGTTTTTTGAGAGTAGTAGTTGTTGTTTTTGCTTTTTGAATCAGGTCGGTTTTGTCCATAGCTCCTCCCTGACTTTTGAGGATCTGCAAAATTTCTGCTTGTCTGCTGGTCAAATCCTCAAGCCAGACTTGCTTAACCAAAGTCACTACCGTGGTTAGTTTTGCTTGAACTCTTTGTGGCTCCTCTAAATAGCTTTCTATCCACTGACGCTTTGTTAACTCTTTAATCCCTTGGGTTGCCTTGCGAACTTTTTGGCGAAGATATCTAACACTGTAATCCCCAGTCTTTTGTCTTTGCAGAAGTTGGAGAATGTCTTGCGCCGCAGGAGAGCAATAAGTCTCGGCTTTGGGTGGTAATTTGGCTGTACACAACCTAATTCTTCTTTGCGATCGCCCCAGAAAACCGGGAGGTAAGGCAACCTTTAAGGTACTCATCAGGTCTGTTAAATAATATGTTGAGACCATTTGTAATAGAGACCAGTAGCGATCAGGCAGGAGCTGAGAGCTGATTACTTCCTCAATCTTCCGAATCTCTTGATTTTTTAGGTCTTCTGAATAAATATTTTTTATTCTAATTACTAGTCCGCAAGTAGTTTGATACCCAAAAGGAACACTAACTATATCTCCTGTTCGAACCTGTAAATTTTCAGGAACAGAATATGTGTACAGTCCCTGGAGGTGAGGTACATCAACCAAAACCTCCACTAAAGATTGATCGAGATCATGAGTTTTCTTGTCATTCTCTGGCAAACTTTTCTGCTCAAAAGATAAAGAAAGTTGATCTGCGATCGGCAAATGATTGTTATCCACAAATTATAAACTTTGCTGTTTTAAATTATTACTTTTATGAGTAAGATTTCTTCGGTTGCTACTCAGGAAAAATTCATAGATTGAGAAAGTCTAAAATTTAGCTTTTAAAAAAATCTACAATCGAAAAAAATTTATATTTTTATAATCTATATATCCTCTAATTATTTAATAGGCGTTGCCAGATTGCCAAAAAACTAACAGAAATTTTAAGGGTTTGTTAAATAGCTAAAAATAACTTACTTAATTAGTCTGCAAATCGATAACTAATTAAGTTATTTTCTCTGTATTTTCTATAAATGTTCTTGTTGTAAAATACTGTGCTCTTCTTAAGATTTTATTTATATTGTGCTTCTTAATATCTAAGCTTTGTAAGAGTAAATTCATGGACTTATTCGCTGAAACCCATTAGTAAAGGGATTTTCTCTTTTTAGAAGATAACTTTTTTAGCTGAAAACTTATTAAGCAAACATTTTAATTATCATTTTGTAACTGTTTTCACAAAATCCTCAACTTTTTTTGTTATTGTTAATAAATCAAGACAAAGAAAATAACAGTATTGTTTACTAACATAAATTGCTTCTGAAAATAGTTAAGATAATCTTTAGAGATTTAGACAAATTAACATTCATTAAGTCATAAACTAAGTTTAAATTACGGTTATCATCTTTAGCAACTAAAGATAGCTTCCCGTTTTTTACTTAGGGTTAGATGCATTTAGTTTTGCTACTTTTTCTAAGTAAATGGTTTCAAGCCTTGTTACTTAGAACTGTGAACTGCAACTCATTCATTTTAATAAAAGCTATAGATTGTCCGAGAAATGATGCATCTTTGAAAGTTCTTTATTTCTTAACAAGTCGGCAATTTATTCTATAGATACCTAAAGAAAAACCATGAGTACTACCAAAACAGCAGAACGAACCAATTACAATGGTTCCAATCGTCAATCTGATTATGAACCAGTTGATATCGATCTTAAGTTAGTTGAGGTTGAATTTTCTCCGGAAAATGAAAAAGGATTTGAATTAAAGGCGAGCAAGAGAAGTAAAGCAAGTTTAGAAGATAATATTGGTGCCTTTTTTAAGGAAATGGCTCGCTATCCTTTACTACAGTCAGATGAAGAAGTTACCTTGGCTCATGATGTCAAGTTAATGGTTGCGGTAGAGGATACTCGTCGGGAACTTACTGAAGAGTTTGATCGTAAACCGTCCACAGCAGAATTAGTAGCTGCTCTTAATCTAGAGTCCGAACGTCAGTTGGAGCAGCGTCTATATCGCGGCAAAGTTGCTAAACGGAAGATGATTCGCTCTAATTTGCGCTTAGTCGTTTCTATTGCTAAGCGATATTTAAATCGAGGCGTTCCCTTTCTAGATCTCATTCAAGAGGGTGCGATCGGCTTAAATCGGGCTACAGAGAAATTTGATCCCAACAAAGGCTATAAATTTTCTACCTATGCTTATTGGTGGATTCGACAAGCGATTACTCGGACGATCGCTAACGATGCGAGAACAATTCGTCTTCCAATTCATATCGTCGAAAAGCTCAATAAGTTGAAGAAAGCTCAAAGAACTCTTAAGCAGACTCTACAACGCAATCCTACTGAAGACGAAATAGCAGAGGAGTTGAAAGTTTCTCCTGCCCAGTTGCGACAGTTGTTAGAGCTTCGTCGTCAGTCTCTATCTCTAAATCATCGAGTAGGTAAGGCTGAGGATACTGAGCTTGTCGATTTATTGGAAGATGGCGATTTACAACTTCCTGAAGAGAAAATGAGCGAGGCGATGATGCAACAGGAGATTTCTTTGGTTTTGGATGATGTCCTTACCCAAAGAGAAAAAGATGTTATCTCCTTGCGCTACGGTTTATGCACTAGCCAACCTTATACCTTAGAGGAAGTTGGGGGGATGTTTAATCTCTCTAGAGAAAGAGTTAGACAGATTCAAAGTAAGGCGATGCGTAAACTCCGTCGTCCACAGGTTGCTCGCCGTTTACGTGGCTGGCTAAACAATTAGTTGGAGTGTTGAGAGAATTTAATATGGAAAAAAAGTTTTCTCCTCGCTCTACTGCCCCTACATCTGTAGGGGCTATTTTTTTAGGATGGTTAAGTGACTTCTAATTAAATTATGTCAGTTAAAAACTATAGGATAGTCCGATAGAGACTATTGGGAAGATGTTGAACCCCTCTAGTTCATCTTCAATATCTCTTTCTTCTTCTTCAATACCATCTTCAATGTCTTGTCTGACCTCATCAGATATTAAACTCTCGTCAAGTTGAAAATTTGGAGAAAGATCTACATCTGGTGATCCAGGGAACATTACTCCTACATTTGCCCAAAATCTTAACCCTCCAGCGATCGGATTCCCCCAGCCTATGCCTATATAGGGAGCAAAGTTTCGCGAAGTAGAAACATCTGCATTCACGTCCAGTAAGTCGTCGACTGCGATATCAAATGTGCCAAGATCTACATCCTCAATAATGTCTGAAGCTGTTGCTACTCCATCCGCATTATTGTTGTTATAAACAACACCTAAACTGGTGTGGAAACCAGAGTTTTTGGCAGGGTAATAATCGATGGCAGTTAGAATATTAAACAGGTTTACTTCAGAATCATAGGATGCCCTAGTCTCTTCATAGGTCAGATCAAAGCTAAACGCATTAATTCCCACTCGGGCATTGAGATTAGGATTTATTTTTGCCACAAGGGCACCACCAAGACCTAAGGTGCTTGCATTGGTCAAAATAGCCCAGTTATCGCCACTGCGAACTTGAGAAGGATCGGTTGGAGCTGGATTTGTTTTTTGAGTATCTGTGTCGATCGCTTCAGGTTCTTGCCCTTCACAGCGAGAATTAAAGGGGTAATTCCTACAGAATTTTTCCAAGTCTAGAGGTCTTTGTGCAATGGTATATTGATCTCTCAAATCCCATGTGGCTGATTGTACAGAGTAATTGGCTAATTTGACCTGTGTATTTAGTTGATTGCCAAAGTTAATTTCGGAAGCGATCGCTTTTTGGGTAGTAAAAGTCCCCAACCCAGCAGCTAGTGCCATCAATGAAATTCTAAGGATGCAGTTTTGATAACTCACTATAATTTCCTCTGGATTTTTAGATATCGAGTACAGTCGACTATTTGTTCATCAAATTTGATTTTTGGAGATTCTTCGTTGTCAGTAATAGCAATAATTTATTGCTCGGAAATTCTACTTGAAAAAAAGTAAAAACTTTAGCAAGGCGCCAGTGAATGTCAGCCTTGATCGATGCATAAAATCTTAAGTCCGATTTGATCCATGTTTTATTTTTGCTAATTGGTTAAATTGTTTTTGAAGAGATACTTCCCAATCAGCTTGCAAACAAGGTGCTTTGATTACCTTTAGTTTGAGCTTTCTAACTTGACTATATAGTATATATACGGACTGAGCTGACGAGGATATTGTGTCTGCTCGATACAATAATTAATGTTTTGCGGCTAAACAAATTGGGTTTGATTTCGGCACTTAAGCTAGCCACAGGTGAATATGGTCGATTGTATTCTCCCCAAAAATTTGAGTTCTTAGCTTAGTCCAGCAAGCTAAGAACTCAAATTAGGATTGATGATAGCTCTGATTTAAGAGCTTAACCGAATCCCTAAACCTAAAAACTCAAGGACGATATCCTGAGATCGTTAAGGTTACTAGAATCTGCCAAAGTTAAGAAGGTGTTGCTTACTACAGACTAGTGTCTTGGGTGGCAAAGATACTTTGCTCACTTGGGGTGCTTTCGATAATATTGCTATCGGTAAGACTGATCGGAGAAAGGGATTCAAAGGCAACACCCTGATTAGTAAAGATATCAGCTAAAAGGATATTACTTTCTATTGCAGCAGTCTCTACCTGATCTGTAAATAGGAATGTTCCATTTTGGTTATTTTGTAGTTGATTGATCTCTTCTCCTGTTCCTGTGCCAGGTGCTGTGGCATAAAATTCGGGGATGTCTTCGCCTAATTCATTTAAACCTTGTCTGGCAAAACTATTTATCTGTGCCGAATCTTCTGCAAAAATTTCAGCTACTTCTTCTGCGGTTGCATATAAGAAAGTGCCTGGGTTTTCTAAACTGACAAGGCGGAAAAAGGGTATTAAGTTTTCCCCAGGAACAGCACTTGCTGTAAATGCAGGGTTAACGGAGCCATCTGCTTGTTGCCCATCAAGGGTAAAAATCTGATTTAAAGTGGGGTCATTGAGAATATTATTTCCTTCTTCAGCTTCAACAAAAACAAAAGCCCCTGTCTCAAAATTATTATTGCGAAAGCGAAATAATTCGATGGTATTAGGATTTTGATCTGAATCACTCAAGCCGATATTTGTTGCTGTTGCTTCGGTAATGAAGTTATCGGCATCACCCAAAATAACTCTACTGGTTGCACTTGGAGTATCGATCGCGTTCGAAACTGGATTTAAAATAATCTCATCAATACCATCTCCATTGAGATCTGATAAATCAGCAATACCATTATTTGCTTCTGTTCCTGATATTTCAAGTGCGTTTGCTGTCGAACTACTCAGATCGATAGAAGATGCAAATCCTTCTTGACTGCCTAAAAGTACGAAACTGCTATCCGTTTCTGTCGTGCTACTAATTACCAAATCATCAATGTTATCTCCATTAACATCACCGACGATATCGCTCTCAAGAGTACTATTGGAGATAATAAAACCATTGCTGCCGTCTAAGCTATTCAAATCAAGGTTGCTTGGGAGCGTGGCTGCACCGAAAACCACAAAAGTTTGGTTTGTACTAGAATCTTGAAAAACAAGATCTTCTAAACTATCTCCATTAATGTCGAGAGTCGTTGCAAGTTCTGCCGCTGAGTTAATTGCAAAACCAATGTTGCTACTAGGATCGTTGCTAATGCTCGCTAAATCTAAACTAGACTGAATAAAATTTTCTGACCCAAAAACAACAAAGGTTTGATTCGTGACGAATTCTGTTCCTGGAAAATTATTGGGGCTGGATCTTTGAATTAGAATCTCACTAGTCCCATCGCCATTAATGTCTGCTATCAAAGAACCATTAAGGCGATCGCTACTTGTTGTTGACGAATCGTTAATTGCTAAACCTTCGCCGACTGCTAAATTGCCTAAGTCTAACTCAGCAGAAAATTGATTTTGCCCAAAAACAACCGTAACTTCTGGTTCAAGATCGTTAGTAAAAATCAAATCATCGAAATCATCTGCGGTTACATCCAATAACTCTCCGCTTAGAGTTACTGGGTTGTCGATTGTAAAACCATTGCTGCCGTCCAAATTGTCGATATCAAAGTTGGCAGTAAAGATCTCAGGTCCAAAAACGACTCTAATTTCCGACTCATCTTGATCGATATCTGGAACTGGTGTTGGTTCGACAGGAATGAGGGGATCTAATGGCTCTGCTGGTTCTTCGGCTGTGGTGGGATCTATTAACTCACTGGTGACCACGAATACAAAGTCATCGATCCCATCATTATTAATATCTCCTTGTAGGGTTTGATCGCTACTCAATACAGAACTGTTACCACTGGTGACAACAAAGCCATTTGTGCCATTGATGGTATTCAGATTTGTTGTAGCCGAAAATTGATTATTGCCAAATAAGACACTAACTAAACTTTCTTCTCCATCAAGATCAGGAACTATAAAGCTAAGATCTTCTGAGCCATCTCCGTCGATGTCGTTGAAGTTGCTGAGGAAAGCTAGGTCATCGCTAAATATAAAGCCATTACTACCATTTAGATCAGCAAGATCTATTCCTGCTGGTAAAAAAGTATTGCCGAAGATAACAAATTGTTGTTGCGAAAACTCTGTTGCTGAACTTGGGGAAGTTATTTGACCGAATAGGTCATTGTTCCCGTCTCCATTAAGATCCGCCGGCGCGGCTAATACTAAAGCGGGGAGATTTCCCAAAAAAGGAATAGCTATTTCTGCATTAGCTTGGCTAGCTGCAATTCCGCTAATTAAAAGACTATTACTACTATTAAGATCGTTTGTATTTATAGAGAATGTGGTCATGGTGGTTGTAGGTAATTATAGGTATTATTTCTTCTATCTTTAGTAATACATTATCCTGGCTAAGGAAATGGATGATAAATATTGATTACAAATAATCTATTGAATAAGACAAAAGCTATGGAGTTGTTTGGCGACTACTGATTTACAATCTAATTTGCCATAGGTACTATTTTCCTTATTCTTTTGCGAAGAAGTTTGAGTTAGTTATGGCCGTTTTTTTTGTAATCAAACCAACCATAACTTAGGAATTATTCGGTAACAACTATTCTGTTTTCTGCTCTGGCTAAGTTTTGAGTTAGTAATTTTTGAAAGATTCTGGTAATTGGTTAATCTTTAATGGGTAAAGCGATAATTTTTGATCTAATCTGAAGATGCGATCGCTGGCCGCGAAGCTTTACTTTTCGTTATTTTGTTACATTTTTGTTCAGTTAAATTGCTCAATTAAGCTATCTGCTATCTTTGCGGTTTGTCTTGTTTACTTCCTTTAGGGCGAGAGGTGTTCTCGAACAAGCTGTATTTTGAGTCGAAATTCAAAATTAATAATTTGTGATGGCTTATTATCTGGGAATCGATTTTGGCACATCGGGTGCGAGAGCAATTGTTATTAATCAAGATCGGCAAATTTGTCTGCAAGTCAGTCTTACTTTTGGGCAAGCGAGCTATGATAATTTGTCTACTCATTGGCAAGAATTTTTAGCTTCACTTTTGTCCAAAATCGGCTTAGAAATTAGACAGCAAATTAGAGCGATCGCTATCAATGGAACTTCCTCGACTGTTTTGCTTTGCGATTCCCAAGGCAAGGCGATCGCCGAACCACTCTTCTATAACGATAGTCGTGGCAAATCTTGCTTAGATCAGATTCAGCAAATTGCTCCTGCTAATCACGTAGTTAATAGCTCTACTTCCAGCTTGGCAAAACTATTGTGGTATCAACAACAAGACTATTGGCAAGAGGAAAAATATTTTTTGCATCAAGCTGATTGGTTAGGCTTTTTGTTGCACGGCAAACTAGGTGTTAGTGATTATCACAATGCTTTGAAGTTGGGCTACGATCCTCAACTACTTACCTATCCTAATTGGCTTCAGCAGCAGAGTTTTTATCCGCTTTTACCCGAAGTTTTCGCCCCGGGAACGCCTATCAAAGAAGTGACTCCTGAAATTAGCGATCGCTTTGGCTTTCCCTCTGATTGTTTGGTTTGCACAGGAACAACAGATAGTATTGCTGCCTTTATTGCTAGCGGCGCAAATCAACCAGGAGAAGCTGTCACTTCACTGGGTTCGACTTTGGTTCTAAAACTGTTGAGTAAAACGCCTGTTAGTGCTAGTCAGTATGGTATCTATAGCCACAGATTTCAAGATCTCTGGTTGACTGGTGGTGCTTCAAATACAGGTGGGGCAGTGCTAAAGTATTTTTTCTCTGACCCGCAATTAAAGCAACTCTCTGCTCAGATCGATCCCACCCAACTGAGTGACTTAGACTATTATCCTCTTCTTGAGCATGGAGAGAGATTTCCTGTTAATGATCCTAATTTAGCTCCTCGCTTAGAGCCTAGACCCAAGAGTGATTCTGACTTCTTAGCTGGTTTACTCACTAGCATGGCAAGAATTGAAGCTCAAGGATATGCCAAATTGCAAAAGCTGGGAGCAAGTAAGCTCATCAAGGTCTATACTGCTGGAGGTGGCGCTCAAAATAATACCTGGACAAAAATTCGGCAAAATCAACTGCAACTTCCTGTTTTAGTCGCTCCAGAAACTCAAGCGTCATATGGCACGGCTTTACTAGCAATGCAAGGATCACATTCATAGTCTCAAAAGGAACTTAAGCTGTATTTGTGTTGCTTATTGATACAGATATATATATGTCTCGTAATTTAGAAAAAAATTTTTATTTAGAGCTAAAAAAAAGAAAACAGCAGCGGAAAGATAAGTTAGCTTCTCAGATTCCATTTCGCCTACGTGCTTTCTTTTCTCGACTCAAACGAATTCAACCTAGATATTTATTTGGGCTAACACTACTATTTATCGCGATCGCTCATCAATATAATCTAAACTTCATCACTAACCCATTTCATAGTTTAGTTACTAACTGGCGTTATCAACCCGCTCCCCCTATTTCTCAATCACCTTGGTCTTGGCAAGATCATAATCAGCTTCATCCTTTGATTGCCAACATTAATCCTCAGACAGAAAAAAGTATTAAATCGGTTGCTGACTATATTGCCAGCAACGAATCAGATCCTTATTTACGAGTTAAAGCAGCACATGACTATGTCATCAGTAGAGTTGATTATGATCTTGATGTCTTGACCACTAGTCGTCGTCCAGCACAAGATGCACTTACGGTTTTTAAGACTCATAAAGCAGTTTGTGAAGGTTATGCCAGACTTTTTAAGGCTTTAAATCAAGCAATGGGTTCGGAAGCAGTTTATGTAAGAGGAAGGGTTCGCCGCGATCTTGCGCCGATTGATTTAATTCCTGCTAATTTAAGACTGGGTACCTCAAGATATGATTGGACGCTTCACGCCTGGAATGCTGTCAAAGTAAATGATAGCTGGCAATTAGTCGATCCAACTTGGGACGATAATAAGCAGAACAAATATAGTGCTGATTATTTAATGATCTCGCCAGAAGCGATGATTTCTAGTCATCTTCCTGATCTTGCTAGTTGGCAACTTCTAGTGAAAACTATCAGCCCAAAAAACTTTGAAAAAGCGCCAATTCTGCAACCACAATTTTTTGCTCAAAATTTAAACCTAATTTCTCCCCAAGAATATGAAACCGATGTTGAAAATTCTGCTCTAATCAAGATCCAAAAGCCTGACAATTATCAATCAGAGATTACTGCTTTTGCTACTCCTATTGCTAAAGAGAGTTTTTTGGCGATCGATTTGTTTAAGAAGGATCAAAAGAAGTCGGCAAGAGAGAACAATTTCCGTCGGTGTAGTAGCGTTAACCAAGGTTCAGGAAAGGTGGAGATATCTTGTGATTTTCCACAGCCAGGAAAATATAGAGTGTTGTTATTCAGCGAGGGTGAGGATTCGACCATGTTAGGAGAACTAAAATTTAGCTAACTGAGATAAAAGAGATGGGCTACTATCAATAAGCAATTATCCGTAAGGTGAGAAATCCTCTACATATTAGAAATTCGTGGACATTGAAAAATTAAGAAAGCAAGCTGGAGATGAAAATACGGCACCAGAAATACTCACGAAATTAGCCAAATCCAAAGATCTCAAAATTGGTCAAATAATTGCCAAACATAAAAACACTCCGTCTAAGGCATTAGAGCAATTAGCCGTTAATCAATATCATCCAAAACAGCCAGCAGATTTTTACTACAGGATTATCAAACATCCTAATATTTCCCCTAAAATCCTAGATTTAATTATTCGTAACTGCCAATATAGTTCGGTTCGTCAATTAGTGTTGAAGCATCCAGGTACTTCCCTGACTACCCTAGAAAGATTTATGTTTTTTTGGGATTTTATAGTATTGTTTAACGACTTTATGAGTGATCGCGATAACTATAAGTTATTAAGAAGCCATCCCAATGTTTCTTCAGATGTCATTAAAGTTGTTGATTTTATTAAACTCGATCAAAATCTTCCTTATGGCGACCAGAATATCTCTCAAGGTATTTTAGATGAACTATCTCAATATGTACCTAGTTCAATTGGCGATTCTATATTCCAACTCCCCACGCGAAGGTTTACTGCTTTAGATGAGGTAAAAGACAAAATCCCTCAGGTAATTAGAGATAATCCGCTTATGAACTTGTTATTAGTTCATAATCCTGCAAGTAAATTTGTTCAATTAGCTTTAGCTAAAAATCCTCAAACACCAATAGAAATATTAAAAATTTTAGTAGAATCTGAAGATCATGAAGTATTGACTATATTGGCAAACAATTCCGATACGCCTAATCTAATTTTGGAAAAACTATTTAATTTTGATAATAGTATTATTAATGGCTTTATAGCTAAGAATCCTAATACTTCTGGAGAAATTCTAACTAAGCTGGCTGATAAAAACACCGACATCTGGATTTTAGAAAGAGTAGCTCAAAATTCTAATACTCCACAGAAAGTCATAGATTGGTTGAAAAAAAGCGATTCCTATAAAATTCGTACTGCGATCGCCAAAAATCCTCAAATCTCAGAAACAACAGCATTATTCTTAATTCAAGATTCCTCTCGTAAGGTGAGAAAATATTTAGCCACAAATCCTAATATTGCGCTTAAAATCCTTCAAATATTAGCTAAAGATCGAAGTCCCTATGTCCAAGTTGGAGTAGCTCAAAACCCTAATACTCCGCCAGAAATATTAGCCAACTTAGCTACCAGTAAAAACTGTAAAGTACGTCGCGGAGTTGCGAAAAATTCTCAGGCAACCTTAGAAACATTAAAGCAATTACAACAAGATGAAGATCGACTAGTTCTTGCTAAATTAGCAAATAACCCTAATATTTCTTTGAACATTGCGGAGTATTTATCGGGGAAGAGGATCGCTTTTGTTCGTCAAGAACTAGTTAAGAATTCTCAAGTTTCTGCAATAGTTTTAGATAAGCTAAAAGGTGACCATAACAAAAAAGTCCTTCAGTATCTGGTGAATAACCCGAATACTTCGCTCACTACATTAAAACAACTTTCAACTCATAAAAAGAAATCCATTGCCAAGGAGGCAAGAAAGAAATTGTGAGCTTGTTCTTTATTCCGTCACTAAATTTCTAAACTTCATAGGCAGGAATTAGCCTGAATTCAAAATTATTTTGATTAGGAGTTATTTTGTTCAAATTCTTTTTGGCGCTGACGATTAATTTGGCGCTCTATTTTTTCGGGAGTCAGATCTTCATAGCAATAAGGACAAGAAATCATATCCTTGTATTGAGGTGAATTTTTGTCGGCTTCGGTAATCGGATGTCCGCAAGCAAAGCACATATCATAAGTGCCAATTTCTAAACCCTCTTTAACTGTTACCCGCTTATCAAAAACAAAACATTCGCCATCCCACAGGCTTTCCTCGGCAGGAACTTCTTCTAGATATTTAAGAATTCCACCTTTGAGGTGATAGACTTCCTCAAACCCTTGAGAAAGTAGGTAAGAAGAAGCTTTTTCGCAGCGAATTCCTCCTGTACAGAACATTGCTACTTTAGGATGTTGTTTAGGGTTTATATTTTGAGCAATATATTCAGGGAAATCTCGAAAGGATTCGGTTTCAGGGTTAATCGCTCTTTGAAATGTGCCAATTTCAACCTCATATTGATTGCGAGTATCGATAACTGTGATCTCAGGATCACTGATAATCTGATTCCAATCTTGGGGTCGGACATATGTCCCTACTTTTTGATTGGGATCTACTTCTGGCTTGCCAAGGGTGACAATTTCTTTTTTGAGTCGTACCTTTAAGCGTGTAAAAGGGAGCTTGTCGGCATTTGATTCTTTATGCTCTAAGTCTGCAAAGGATTCGAGCGATCGCAGATAACCCAAAATATTATCTATTCCCTGACGTGTTCCTGCAATGGTGCCATTGATTCCTTCTGCTGCTAAGAGAACAGTCCCTTTAATTTCTTGTGATTTACATTCGGCTAAAATCGGTTGACGTAAATCTTGAAACTTGGGTAGCGCAACGAATTTATAGAAGGTAGCAACGATATACGACATTTTTTGACTTGGGACAATTGGTAATTATTATAGATTCTTTAGTTACGTTCTCTTTCGTCAACTTAAATTCTGACAAACTTTATTCTGATGGGGGAAATTTCTGGTTAGCCACATCTTGAGCGAATTCTTGAACTGTATTCGTAATTATTTCTCGTAAATTAACATAGGCTTTGGCAAAGGGCGGAACCCGATCTGATAAGCCCAGTAAGTCCGAAGTGACCAAGACTTGACCGTCACATTCTACCCCAGCTCCGATTCCGATCGTTGGAATGTTAACTGCATCAGTTATTATGGCGGCAATTTTAGTCGGAAGGTGTTCTAATACTATGGCAAATGCTCCAGCCTCAGCTAAAGCGATCGCTTCATTAATAATTCGTTCTGCTTCTTTCGGGGTTTTTCCCTGTTGTTTATAACCCAAAATATTTACTGATTGTGGAGTTAAACCCACATGTCCCATAACAGGAACCCCAATCAAGGTAAGTTCCTTAACCAATTCAATTATTCGCGGATGACCTCCTTCGAGCTTGACCGCAGTTACCCCAGTTTCTTTGAGAATTCGACCAGCACTTTCAATTCCTTGCGCAAGACTTTGTTGATAACTCAAAAAAGGTAAATCACAAACCGTTAAAGCTCTTTTTACTCCGCGCTTAACCGCCTTTGCATGGTGAATCATTTCCTCAAGAGTTACTGGCAGGGTTGAACTATGACCCAGTGCCACCATAGCCAGAGAGTCTCCGACCAAAATGATATCTACCTCCGCCTCATCCAAAACTTTTGCCAAACTATAGTCCCAGGCAGTTAGAGAGATGATTGAGCGTTGTTGCTGTTTCCATTTAAGTAACTGTTGTATTGTTATTGCCATTTAACTTTTCGGGAGATTTTATGAGGATGAATTGCCTCATTGTAAAAATTTTTTGCTGAGATTGAATTTTGAAGTAATTTGATTTGTTGATTTTTGACTTTGGCAATAGGTTTTCTTACTTATTTAAATAGTTAAATAAAGAAAAATAAAAGTTACTAAAGCCTATATTTTTTGGTGATCTTCGTATAATGGACAGGTTAACTAAGCTGCCAGGATCTGTTCAGAATGAGCCCTGTAAAAACTTTAGCTAAATCTCAACTAAATACATCTTTGGCTAAACCTTTTTTAAAATGGGTCGGTGGTAAGTCTCAATTAAGAGAGCAGTTTTCTTCTTTGTACCCGACACAATTGAAGACAGGGGAAATTAAAAAATATTTTGAGCTTTGCACCGGAGGAGGAGCAATATTTTTTGATGTTATTCAAAAGTTTGATCTAAATCAGATATTCCTTAATGATGTCAATCAAGATTTGATTCTTGCCTATCGGGTAATCCAGTGTCATCCTTGGGAATTAATTGCTGAACTAGTTCACTTAAAAGAAAAATTATTTCAACTTGAGATTGAGCAAAGATCTGAGCTTTTTTACCAAATTAGAAAAGAGTATAATCAGCAGCGGATTAATTTTGATTATCAAAAGCTATCGACAGAAGCGATTAAAAGAGTAGCTTGGTTGATCTTTATTAATAAAACTTGCTTCAATGGCTTATATAGAACCAACAAGAAAGGTGATTTTAATGCACCTTTTGGGAGATATAAAAACCCGAAAATTTGCGATCAGGAAAATCTTCTCAGAGTTTCTGAAATATTGCAGGGGGTGACTCTCGTTTCTGGTAGTTATCGCAGTTTAGATAAATTTATTGATTGTCAGTCCTTTATATATATAGATCCTCCCTATCGTCCTATTACAAAGACCGCTAATTTTACTGCTTATGCCAAGTCAAGATTTAATGATGCTAGCCAAGTCGAACTAAGTCATTACTATGCTCATTTAAGTGAAGACTATGGGGCAAAGGTGATGCTGAGTAATTCTAATCCTCATAATAGCGATCCTGTCGACGATTTTTTTCACGACCTTTATTGCGACTATAAAATTAGCGAAGTGTATGCAACTCGCATGATTAATAGCGATGCTAGTAAAAGAGGCAAAATTACTGAACTAGTAATTACTAATTATTAGGTTTCTGGATCGTTTCGGTTTAGGTTGTTTCAAAGGTTATGGATTAAAAAAATAGGGCGATCGCCTTGAATCTTTATCTCTATCTTGGCTCTCTAAAAATAATTCTCAAAATAATGTAGTGTCCTCAAGAATCTAATGTCTTTGAAGAAAACGACTCTGACCATTATTAAGTTAATGGTGCTGACTCCTCTGCTTTTTTATACTTGGCGATTAGCTCTCCGTCCTCTTCGCAAAGATAGTGAACAAACTTTAGCCCCTGGAGTTCATTATCAAAAGAAAATCTATTCCCAACCTAGACCCTACATAGTTCATACCGTAGAAATTGATCTGGTTAAATCTCAAGCCAAACCCTTAGTCACTCCTGCGGGAGTTAATGGAGAAAGTAGTCTCCATAAGGCAATGTTGACCTCTAGCTTTGTTCGTAAATTCAATTTGGAGTTAGGGATAAATGGTAGTTTCTTCTATCCTTTCTACTCAAAGACTCCTTGGGAATTCTATCCGAGAAAAGCAGATGAAGTTAATGCCCTAGGCGAAAGTGTTGCTGATGGTCAGCGTTACGGCAAAGAAGAGCATAAATGGAATGTTATCTGTTTTGATCAACTGCAAAGAGTGCAGATTCCTCTGCTTAGCAAATGTCCTCAGCAGACTCCTCAGGGAATTGCTGGTTTTCAAATTTTAGTTAAAGATGGCAATTCTACTGTTGAAGATCAAGAATCCCCCTCTTATCCCCGAACTGCGATCGGGATAAATCGCCAAGGGAATAAACTTTGGTTGATTGTCGTTGATGGGAAACAACCTTTTTATAGTGAGGGGGTTACTATTTCTGAGTTGGCTAAAATCGCTGTAAATTTGGGTTGCGATCGCGCCTTAAATTTAGATGGTGGTGGTTCTACCACCTTGGTCGCTAAGCGCAAGGATCGGGTACAAGTGCTTAACTCTCCAATTCATTCCAGAATACCTATGAGAGAAAGATTTGTTGCTAATCATCTTGGTTTCGATCTAAATCCCTAAGGAAATACCTTAATCATGAGTAGAAATATCTATTCTTTTAACGGTTCGCTATTGAACTATCTGTTTGAATTTAAGGAAGATAGTCACCCTTTGCAAAACTATTTTTTTTGTTTGTTATTTTCTCATCTAATTATTATTTGTTTTTTATCTAAAAACAGTCATTTTCTCAGCTTTTTCTCAGCTAAAAATCATGAAAAAATAAGATTGCCTGTGAGATTTAAATAACTCTTGATTGCTATTGTTATTTCATTTATTCTTTTTGCTGAATTTTTATCATTAATTGGTTGATTGCACGCTGTATTTTTTAGGTAAAATTAAGTTTATTTTGTTGTTAAAGAAGTCGGTAGGAAATCTCTCTATTTCTTGTTTAACAAGGATCTTGTTTGCCAATAGATAAAGATTAATGATTTATTTATGGGAAAATGATCACTCTATTTATCAGTATTAGATCACTGAATAACTTGTTCTTAATTACGGTTGGAATAAGTCTATAATCACTAATTTTTTGCTCTAATAATCACAATTTAAAGCAACATTAAATCACCGTAAAGTTATTGTGAAACTTTTATAAAAGTAACAAGTTAATTAAAGAAAACTTCACACGTTACTAATTAAAAGTTATTTATGAGTACTCCGGTTAGCAATTCAAGTCTTTTTACAAACGCGACTATTACTAATAGTTGGAATGGTGGTTATCGATTGGAAGTTGATATCTCCTCCGATGCTTCTGCTGAAGATTGGGAATTAAATTTTGACCTTCCATACACAATTAGAGGTGCATTCGGTGGCGTAGATTTAGTTGAAAATGGCAATGGTAGCTACAGTATTAGTGGTAATAACGCTAGAAGAAGAGATTTAGACCCCGGTGAAACGGCTAGAGCTGTATTTATCATTGATGATTTGGGTGGCGATGACATTATTCCTGAATTTAATATCTCTCCTGTTGATAGCAGTGCAGCACCTTTAACTAGTAGTGCTACAGCAGTAACAAGCTCTTTGCAGGCAGAAGATATTGTCTCAAATGCAGCAACCTCAAGTAGTCCAACTCCAGCTTCTAGCTCCACAGATACAATTACCCAGGATGTAGATACCTCAACTGATATCACTACCGAGTCATCTGATAGTTCTGTTTCCGCTTCTTCCCGTATTACTAATGATTGGAATGGTGGCTACAGAATTGAAGTAGATATTTCCGCAGAATCAGCCGCTAGTGACTGGACATTAGATTTTGATTTTCCTTATCAAATTAGAAATGCTTTTGGAGTTGATCTAACTGATAACGGTAACGGAACCTACTCTATTAGCGGACAACGTAGTGGTCAGGATCTAAGTGCAGGTGAATCAACTAGAGCAGTATTTATTATTGACGATGGTGGTAATAGCGCTATTGACCCTACTTTTGGTGGTGGTTCAAGCTCTGCCCCTACGGTTGCTGCTTCTCCAGTAAGCACTTCTTCTGCAAGTCCCTCACCTTCTGTAAGTACTACTCCTACAGGAAGTACACCACTTATTCCGGTTGCACAGACTCCTTTGGCAGTTGCTCAATCACCTCTAACTCAGGGTCAAGATCAGGATTTGTCTGATCAAAATCTTAGTTCTAGTGCTATTACCGTCGGATTTGAAGACCATGCTGCTGGAATTAGATATACTCAGGCAGTTCAAAGACAAGACTGGACGAATGTTCGTTTCTCTACCAATGGCATGAATGAACTTTCCCAAATCTCGAATAGATTTGCTCGTTCGGGGAATCAATCTTTGAGAATTACCTACCCTGCATCCGAGTCTAGCGGTCGGAATGCTGCGTGGATAGTTCCTGAAGAAAGAGAATACTATCTATCTTATTGGGTAAGACTAGACGAAAACTTTGACTTTGATGGAGATAGATTTAGTGGTGGTAAGTTACCTGGACTAGGTTCTGGTGATTTATGTTCTGGTGGTCAAACCTGTGATGGCACCAATGGATTTACATCTCGTCCACACTGGCGTGAAAATGGTAGAGCGGTTCTTTATCTATATCACCAAGATAAGCCTGGACAATTTGGTGAAGATATTCAGCTTGTTGGTCAAGACGGAGAAGATATTTTCTTCGAGCGTGGTAGATGGACAAATATTACTCAACGCGTAAGAATCAACGACCAAGGTCAGGCTAATGGTGAGGTAGATGTTTACTATGATGGCGAACATGTACTCTCTAGAGATGGGATCCGCTTTGCTAGTGATGGTTCTGGAATTGATACCGCTTACTTTAGTACTTTCCATGGTGGAAGTGGTCCTGGTTGGACTCCTGGACAAGATACTAACGCTTACTTCGATGATTTCATTGTTTCCACTAATGCCGCTGATGTCGGTCTCTAATTTTCACATCAAGAAAGAAGTTAATTTAGTAGAGAGTAACTACTTTCAATTTGAGAGAGCCTATACCGAGTTTTAAAAAATTCAATGGAATAAAACATCGCTTAACTCTCTAATCGTCTGCTTTTAGACTTATTTTAAAATAAAGACTAGCGATCGCAGTTGTCGTTATAGTCAATGAACAAGGTTTACTCGGTATTTATCAAGTTATTAGATATAGAGGGAATGTAGATTGGAATTCTCTCCCTCTATTGCAACTAATGAGTAGTCCAGACTAAAAGTTATTCGGTATAGACTTCTTGTTTGTAATTTTTGAGAAAAACATCTGCAAGTCGTCTTAGAGTAACCTCCCCTACTAATGCTAATTAGTGATTTTGCAATAAATGCATATATACCCTCGATAGGTTTTAGCTTCTTCTCTATATCTAATGAGCTAACTTGCTCTGATTGATAAATGATTTTGGTTGTAATACGTTGTGATTTAAGTCAGTTTTTTTTACTGTTCTTGTCACTTGCAAACTAGTTTGAAATCACTTTTTTGTCTGATTTTAAATACTCATGAAGTCGAACATTGATCACTATTTTAATATTTGTTCTGTCACTATTTAATTGAGTTTTTAATCACAAAAAAAAGAGATGTTGATTACTTCTTTCGAGAGACTTGTCGCACATCAAGAATGAGATTGCAATCATTATCTCTATTGCTTGCTGTCACTGCATTTCTGCTTTTCAAATCACGATTAAAATAAGCTTTTGGTCACCTTTATTTTGTCTTGATAATCACAACTTGAAACAACATCAAATCACCGTAAAGTTATCGTAAAACTTTTATAAAGGTAATAAGTTAATGAAAGAAAAATTCACAAGTTACTAATTAAAAGTTATTTATGATTACTCAAGTAGATAATTCGAATCTTTTTACAAACGCTACTATTACTAATAGTTGGAATGGTGGTTATAAGTTAGTAGTAGATATTACCTCAGACTCTACGGTTGACGATTGGATCTTGAACTTCGACCTTCCCCACACGATTAGAGGCGCATATGGTGGAATAGATTTAGTTGACAATGGCAATGGTAGCTATAGCATCAGCGGAAATAATGCAAGAAGAAGAGATTTAGACCCAGGTGAAACTGCTAGAGCTGTTTTTATTATTGATTATGCTGATGGTGAGGACATAATTCCTGAATTTAATATTGATCCTCTTTTAAACCGTTCTTCAGCAGTAACAAGCTCCTTACAAGCAGAAGATATTGTTTCAAACGCAGTAGCCTCAAATAGTTCAACTCCAGTTTCTAGTTCCACAGATACAATTACCCAAGATGTAGATACTTCCGCTGATATAGCTACTGAGTCATCTGATAGTCCTGTGTCCGCTTCTTCTCGTATTACTAACGATTGGAACGGTGGTTATAAAATTGAAGTAGATATTTCCGCAGAATCAGCTACTGATGACTGGACATTAAACTTTGATTTTCCTTATCAAATTAGAAATGCTTATGGAGTAGATCTGACTGATAACGGAAACGGAACCTACTCTATTAGTGGTCAACGTAGTGGTCAGGATCTAAGTGCAGGGGAATCAACTAGAGCAGTATTCATAATTAATGATGGTGGTAATGATGCTGTTGCACCTACTTTTGGTGGTGGTTCAAGCTCTGCCCCTGCGGTTGTTGCTTCTCCAGTAAGTACTCCTGTGGCTAGTCCTGCTCCTTCTGTAACGACTACGCCAGCAGTAAGCGCACCAATTATGCCAGTTGTACAGGCTCCCTTAGCAGTTGCAGAGTCGCCTCTAGCTCAGGGTCAAGATCAGGATCTATCAAATCAAAATCTTAGCTCTAGTGCCATCACAGTAGGGTTTGAACGCCATAACGTAGGAACAAGATATACTCAAGCCGTTCAAAGACTGGATTGGGCAAATCCTCGTTTCTCTACTAATGGAATGAATGACCTTTCTCAAATCTCGAATAGATTTGCTCGTTCTGGGAATCAATCTTTGAGAATTACCTATCCGTCATCTGAGTCTAGCGGTCGGAATGCTGCTTGGGTAGTTCCTGAAGAGAAAGAATACTATCTATCCTATTGGGTAAGACTAGACGAAAACTTTGACTTTGATGGAGATAGATTTAGTGGTGGTAAATTGCCTGGACTAGGTGCTGGTGATTTATGTTCTGGTGGTCAAACTTGTAATGGAACTAACGGATTTACATCTCGTCCTCACTGGCGCGAAAATGGTAGAGCGGTTCTTTATCTATATCACCAAGATAAGCCCGGAAGATTTGGAGAAGACATTCAACTGGTTGGTCAAGATGGTAACGATATCTTCTTTGAGCGTGGTAGATGGACAAATATTACTCAACGAGTAAGAATCAACGACCAAGGTCAGAGAAATGGTTCTGTCGATGTCTATTATGATGGCGAGCATGTTCTATCGAGAGATGGTTTACGCTTTGCTAGTGATGGTTCTGGAATTGATACCGCTTACTTTAGTACTTTCCATGGTGGAAGTGGCCCTGGTTGGACTCCTGGACAAGATACTAACGCTTACTTCGATGATTTCATTGTTTCCACTAATGCGGCTGATGTCGGTCTCTAATTTTCACATCAAGAAAGAAGTTAATTTAGCAGAGAGTAACTACTTTCAACTCAAGAGATTCTTTATCGAGTTTTCAAAAGTTCAATTGGAATAAAACATCGCTTAATTCTCTAGTTATTCCTTTTTACACTTAGACGTTTACGTAAATTTAAAGACTAGCGATCGCAGTTGTCGCTATTGTCTGTAAAGCAGGTTTATCCGGTATTTATCAAGTCATTAAATAATAGAGGGAATGTACCTGGAAATTGTTTCCCTCTATTAAAACCACAACTATTACAACTAAAAAATAGTACAAGCAAAAAGTTATTCGGTATACACTTCATGTTTGTAGTCTTGATAAAACACTCCCACAAGTCCCCCTAGGGTACCCATTCCCTGACTAATGCTAATTAGTGATTTTGCAATAAATGCTTTACCCATTACCAATGAAGGAATTAAGCGAAAGATACCGATAAAAATGAGAGCAAATCCTTTGAGAAGGCGTATGAATTGAGTTGCAATTGAAGGATACAATTCCATTTCAAAAGCACTGTAATTACTCCACATACGATAAGAGCGAAATAAAATCCACTTTAACTTGGTACGAGAAGCGGGGATATCATCATAAACAACTGCATTATCTGCCCAAACTATTTTGTGACCTGCTTTAGTCAGATTCAAAAATAAATAAGAATCAGAGCCTCCAGATAAAGCGAAACGATGATCAAAGACGGGATTTAACTCCCGCAGGATATCGGCTTTGATCATTACGTTATTCGTGAAGGCTACTTCCTTCTCTTCCCCATCCTGATAACGTGGAGCCTCAAAATATCCACAATTAAGAATCCATTCAGGAGCATGATTATCCTCAAAAATTGGCACTGCTGGACCTGTCACAATAGCTGCACCATGCTCTTGCTGTGCTACCAACAGCTCTTCTAGCCAATTCTTCTCTGGAATTTCATCATCGTCAACAATAACTATAAAGTCGGAATTTTCAGAGGTCAGGGATATTGATTTATTCCGTGCATAAGTTATCCCTCGCTGGGGTTCAACATCTGTCTTGAGAGTCCACTGAAATTCTGGTTCGATCTCAGCACAAACTTTTTTTGCTATCCCAGCATTGTCATTATCAACAACTATAACCTCAATGTCGGGACGTTCAATTTTAGTAAAGGTCAACTTATTTAATCCCTTTAGTAAAAGCTTTAATCCTTTTTCCCTTTTGTAAGTTATTACGCATACCGAAATTAGCATAGCAGTTAATTTTTGTTGTTGTTGATGTTGGTTCTGATGAATATATTTTAGTTCAAATTTCGTTGGAATTAAGTAGGCATTATGTAAATTACTATACAAAAAGAACAATCTATGAATCTAGAAAATCTAGTAAATATCCGCTTGCCTAAATCAACATAATTTGAATCAATAAATGATCCTCAACCTTGTCTTTAATGTTCTGCTGAAGAATAATCAACAATCACCAAGAAATCTAAGACGATTTCCGCAAAATCAGATTAAATGTCAATTATTTTTTGCGGCTTTTATTTTTCAGAAGAATTATCCTCTGTTACTTTTACTATCAAAGATAATGCAAGTGAAGTAACTATAAATAGCTGACTGTGTTGTTGCTTATTTATGTTGAAAAATTTTTCTTGAGAAAAGCCTACAATTTAAAAATCAAAAAATATCCAAATTGTCTCCAGAATACCAACAATTAGGCGCTGAATATGTTTGTAGCTGTTGGGAATAAGCAAACCAATTGTCATAATAGCTATGAAGATAGATGCTAACCAAAAATGAAGGGGACTATTAATTTCAAAAAAAACTAAGATAAAAACTACGCTAAGGACAATAAAAAAAAGAGAGCCTAAATGTTTAGTAAGGCGCATATCTATGTCGATCTACTCTTGATATTATTTAACTAATGATCCTTGTCTGTTCTTATTTTGGAAATGAGTAATTATCTCTAGTTGATAACTCTTAGTTAGGAGTTGCTTTTGATTGATCGCTAGTTAATACTCTTTGGTAATCTATTTAATGTTTCACTCAATCAATATAAATTTTAACTAAATTTTAAAAATATTTTGCCATTCAGCAACGCTAGATTTTAGTTTTGCTGAATTATCGTTTTGATTCTGGCTGAAAACTAGATAATAATATGCAAATAATTCCCAAGTTTATGGCAACATCGGCGATGTTGAATACGGGAAAGTTAATTAACCTAAAATCTAAGAAGTCGACAACATATCCAAATAGAAAACGGTCTATTCCATTTCCCAAAGCACCAGCTAAAATAAAGCCATATCCACACTGCTCAAGTTTGCTGAATCTATTGGCAAACCAAGCTAGAAAAATTAGACCTAAACTAACAAACAAAGATAGCCATTTTAACCAACCAACGCCGCCACTGAAAATGCTAAAAGCAGCACCAGTATTCTTTACGTAAGTAAAATGAAATATGCCTTCCCAGATCGGAAAAGTGTCTCCTACTTGAGGAAAATCTTGGACAATTAAATATTTAGTAACTTGATCAAAGACAAGAAAAGCGATCGCAATTAACCAAAATAAAGGATTTTTTTTCATTCAATAATCGATATAAAGCCCTGGCTATTATTAACTTTTTTGTCTCTACCTTTAAAGGTATTCTCTATTGCTAAAGTGTATTTCAAATGTCCATAAAAATAACTAATTTCAGCGAAAAGACTCAGCTAAGTTATAATTTATTAAGAAAAGTTGAGTTAACGACACAAAAATATTAATTCTGAAATCACTTCTTATGTCTCTTCCTATTCGCAATTTGGCAATAATTGCCCACGTCGATCACGGTAAAACGACTCTTGTAGATGCACTTCTCAAACAATCAGGTATTTTCCGAGAAGGAGAAGATATTCCAGATTGCGTAATGGACTCCAATGACCTTGAGCGGGAGCGAGGCATTACAATTCTCTCCAAAAATACTGCCGTTCGCTATCAAGATACTCTAATCAACATTGTTGATACTCCTGGACACGCTGATTTCGGAGGCGAGGTTGAGCGCGTGTTGGGTATGGTTGATGGTTGCATCCTGATTGTGGATGCTAATGAAGGACCAATGCCTCAAACTCGGTTTGTACTTAAAAAAGCTCTTGAAAAAGGTTTACGACCAATTGTCGTCGTTAACAAGATAGATAGACCCAATGTAGATCCTGATATTGCTGTTGATAAAGTTTTTGATCTGTTCGTTGAACTAGGTGCAGATGACGATCAGTGTGACTTTACAACTCTATATGCTTCGGGAATCCAAGGATTTGCCAAAGATAAAATTACTGATGATGATGTCGATATGAAGCCTTTATTTGAGGCGATCGTTCATCATGTTCCACCTCCAGCAGGCGATCCTGAAAAACCTCTTCAACTTCAGGTCACAACCTTAGATTATTCCGATTATCTCGGTAGAATCGTTATTGGCAGAATCCACAATGGTGTAATTAAAGCTGGTCAACAAGCGGCTTTAATTAAAGAAGATGGCAAGATAGTTAAAACCAAAATATCCAAGTTAATGGGATTTGAAGGTCTTGCTAGAGTGGAAATTCCTGAAGCTCAGGCAGGAAACTTGGTAGCAGTAGCTGGTTTTGCCGATGCCAACATTGGGGAGACTATTACTTCTCCTGAAGATCCTCAAGCTTTACCTTTGATTAAGGTAGATGAACCTACTTTGCAAATGACCTTCTCGGTTAATAATTCTCCTTTCGCTGGACAGGAAGGAACTTTTGTTACTTCTAGACAAATCAGAGATCGTTTTGATCGTGAGCTTGAAACTAATGTTGCGCTCAGAATCGAAGATGGAGATTCGGCAGAAAAATTCTTGGTCTCTGGTCGGGGCGAATTACACTTAGGTATCCTCATCGAAACTATGCGTCGTGAGGGTTATGAGTTTCAAGTATCTCAACCACAAGTAATTTACAGAGAAGTTAATGGTCAACCTTGTGAGCCTTATGAATATCTAGTTTTGGATGTTCCTGAAGATGCTGTCGGTAGCTGCATTGAGCGGTTGGGACAGCGCAAGGGAGAAATGAAGGATATGCAAACTGGGGTCAATGGACGTACTCAGCTTGAGTTTGTAGTTCCTGCTCGTGGTCTAATTGGTTTCCGAGGCGACTTTATTCGACTTTCTCGTGGAGAAGGAATAATGAACCATAGCTTCTTAGAATATCGTCCTCTTTGTGGAGATCTGGAAACTCGTTACAATGGCGTTATTATTGCTTTTGAAGAAGGTACCTCTACCTTTTATGCTCTCAAAAACGCAGAAGATCGAGGGATGTTCTTTATTAAGCCAGGAACAAAAGTTTATAAGGGGATGATTATTGGTGAACATAATCGCTCTCAGGATTTAGAACTTAATATTTGTAAGGCTAAACAACTAACTAACCACCGTGCAGCCTCTGGTGATGAGTTAGTTCAACTGCAAGCACCTATGGAAATGAGCTTGGAAAGAGCCTTAGAATATATCGGTCCTGATGAACTAGTAGAAGTAACTCCAGAATCAATTCGTCTTCGTAAACTAAAAACTAAAAAGTTAGCTAAACGATAGAGATAGTATTTAAAAAACTTGATCGTTAAAGTTTAGATCTATAAGGGTGTGCAAATTGGCACACCTTTTTTTGTGGGAGCAAAAATTCAAAATTGCTGCTAATTTCTCAAAACTAAATCAGTCCAGTTAAAAACATTTCCGATTCAGAATAGTTTAAACGACACTTGAATAATTCTCTGACTGCGGTTTAGCGAAAATCATTCTTCCTGCCGAAGTTTGTAAGGAAGAGGTTACTACTACCTTAATTTCTCCGCCCACATAGCGATCGCCGTCATCAACCACTACCATAGTTCCATCGGCAAGATAACCAATCCCTTGTTCTGGCTCTTTGCCATGTTTGAGAATTTTTAATTCTAAGTTATCCCCTGGTAAATACAGAGGGCGAATCGACTTAGCCAAATCATTGATATTGAGAATATTAACACCCTGTAGAGTCGCAACCTTACTTAGGTTGTAGTCATTGGTTAGCAAAGTTCCGTTAATATCTTGAGCTAAATTAACCAGTTTGGCGTCTACTGTCTCAATCTCTTCGTAATCTTTGTTGTTAATAACAATTTTCTTGGGAAATGTATCTTGGATTCTGTTGAGAATATCTAGACCTCTTCTGCCTCTAATCCTTTTTTGATCGTTATTCGAATCAGCTAAATTCTGTAATTCTTGCAAAACAAACTTGGGTACTAAAATTTGTCCTTCCAAAAAACCAGTTTTTAAGAGCTGCTCAATTCTGCCATCAATTATGCAACTTGTATCGATTACTTTGCTAGGGATGGCTTCCAATGTTCCTTCTGCCACCAACATAGTTTCGAGATTATTGGGATTAATCAACCTGATCAGGCTTTTGCCGTGAGTATCGGCTAGACTTATTCCTAAATAAGAAAACATGACGCTTCCCATTACGGCGATCGCTGGCTTAATGAAGCTAATTTCTTGGGGAATTGGCAATAAAAACATAGGAGCCAGCATCAGATTTGCTAACAACAAGCCCAACACTAGACCAATCGCTCTAGTCAAAATTACCTCAATCGGAGTTTTTCTGACTTGTCCTTCAAGGCGACGATATGATGTTTGAACCGCAACTCCAACACCGATCCCAATAATTGAAGCAAAACCAGCTATGGTAAACTTTAAAGCTTCAAAGTTAGAAACCTCTTCAATAATATCGGCGGGAAGTAACCTTAAGCTATCTAAGCCTATATTTACCGCTGCGACGACACAGATAACAATGATGATGGCATCAACCATTTTTTCAGTCGAATCAAAATAGTAGGAATGTATGAACTCTACTCTAATCAATTTTGGAAGAATAGTTAAACTTTCAGACTGAGTTCTTAAGATTATGTGGCATTTGTTCAAATTGATCAGACAAAAAGTTATTTTCCAAAAAGTTTATTGTCCATGAAAAATAGTCCGACAGCAGCTTATATTCACATTCCATTTTGTCGTCGACGCTGCTATTACTGCGATTTCGCTATTTCTGTGGTTGGAGACAAACCGTTAGAAGATGACTCAGTAATGGTTTCAGATTATGTATCTTATCTTTGCCAAGAAATAGAATCGGTTCCCCGGCACACCGATAATCCGTTAAAAACTATTTTTTTTGGAGGTGGAACTCCCTCTTTAATGCCTCAAAAGTATTTGACTAAAATTTTAAAAGTATTAGAAACTAATCTACAAATTGCCCCAGATGCGGAAATCTCAATTGAGATTGACCCCGGAACATTTGATTTAACTAGTTTAAAAGGCTATTTAGATTTGGGAATTAACCGTTTTAGTTTGGGTGTGCAATCTTTTGAGTCAGAATTACTCGAAATTTGTGGTAGAACTCACAATCTAGACGATATCTATCTCTCTCTTGATTTAATCAGGCAAGCTCAGATTAAGAATTTCAGTTTGGATTTAATTACAGGTTTACCTCATCAAACCCTCGAACAATGTCAAAAATCTTTATTGCAAGCAATTGAAATTAACCCACCCCATCTGTCTTGTTATGACCTTGTTTTGGAACCAACAACAGCTTTTGGTAAGCAGTACGAGCCAGGAACTAGTCCATTACCCGAAGATGAAACTACAGCGCAAATGTATCGATCAACTCAAAACTTGTTGAGCAGCGCAGGTTATGAACATTATGAAATATCTAATTACGCTCAAAAAGGATATCAATGTCAGCACAATCGAGTTTACTGGCAAAATCAATCTTATTACGGGTTTGGGATGAGTGCGGCTAGCTATTTTCAGCAAAAACGGTTTAATCGTCCTCGTACTCGCAAAACTTACTACGAATGGGTCAAGCGAGGAGCATTAATTGATTCTGAGGAAATCAGCCACAATGACTATTTACTGGAAACCCTCATGTTAGGTTTACGCTTAAGCGAGGGAATTCTTCTAACTGACTTGAGTCAAAAATTTGGAGAGCAAATTACGAGCAAAATAGTAAGTTCTTTAGACGTGTTTATCCGTCAAAAACTAGTTGAGGTTGACTATGAACCCGAAGCCGATTCAACAATTTTGCCCCAGAAAATGGCACGACTCAAAATAACTGACCCAGAAGGATTTTTACTGTCGAATACTATTTTAGCTAACTTATTTGATACCTTCAGTTAATAATAAAAAAATAGAAATAATTATAATTGTAGTCCTGAGTTGTAAGGACTATTTTAGTTGGTTTTTTCTACTTCAGATGTTGAGGAATTATTTGGTAACTCTAAAGATTTCTTCTCATTTAAATATTGCAAAGTGACAATACTAGTACCCAAAATAAGCGATAACAGTACAAACTTAAGTGTAAAAACTAGTGTGTTATTGTGCTGGCTCGTGTTGTCAAACTTTTTCGCTAGAGCTTGAGCTTTTTTCGCTCTTTGAAAAAGATCAGTATTACTTTGTTTTTTTGCTAAAGATGCAGTCTTTTTAAAATCTTTAATTGACTGTTCTGTTTGACCTAATTCTCCATGGATTACCGCGCGATGATAATATACATTTGCAAAATTTGGCTCTAAAAAAATTGCATGATTAAAGTTTGCGATCGCGTAAGCATAATCTCCCATTTCATAATAGGAAATTCCCCGATAGTAAAAGGCTAAAATCATCTTAGGATTTAAAATTGCTGTAATCGAGAAGTCCTGAATTGCTCCTTGATGATCTCCCATGATCCTTTTTACTAAGCCTCGGCAGTAATAAGCTTCTGGCATGCTGGGAGAATGGCTGATTGCCAAATTATAGTTTTCTAAAGCAGCTTGGTAGTTTTTATTGTGAAATTGTTGATTAGCACGATCTAAATATTCGGTATTCATGACTATTAATAATTTTATTTTTTTAAATTTATTGTTTTTTTATCAGTCTTATAAAATATAATTCCCAAATTTACTGCTAAGATTTGGCTTTAAACTTTATTTGGGGTGAGTTTAAGTCTAGTTGTGAACTTAATTAAATAAGTTGTTTTTTGACTTTAACCTAAAATACAAAAGCTCTGTATTTGTGGAAACAAGATATTTTATATATTAAAAAGTAAGTGAGGAGAGAAAAATATTTCTTATAAACGTAGTCTTGAAAATTCAACATTTTCTAATAATTTAAAATCTACCATATTTTATTTAATAAATATAAATGAAATTTATTTGAAAATATCTAACTCTAAAAAAATCAACTAGCAATAGTTGAAATTATCGCTCCATGTTCTAATTCAAAATTTGGTTGATTTTCCTTGGATAAACATGAATGGTTTTTACTATCAAGTTGAGTTAATCCACGGCAATTTTTATAGGGAATCGTTAAACCATGAGAGAGATGAAAATCTTGTTGAACTTTGTAGCTTAGTTTAGGTGAGACTTGACGAACAATTTGTGATAGTAAGCTGTTACCGCTTTTTTGGATTAAATTTCTGGGAAGTTTAGTCACAAAATCGGGAAAATCTACTGATACTACTAGATCCAATTGCCAGTTAAGTCGTGTAATAATTTCAGGAACCATTTGTCTACTTGCAAAAATTTTGTCTCTCAACGACATTTTTATCTTGTCGGTTGCAATTTCATTTAGTTCCATCGATGATTTGTACTGAACTTCATAACCCGAAAAATCATCATTAGGAATAGGAACCGTTCGCATTACATATAAATTATTTTGCGGTGGCTCAAGTACGACTGCAATTTTTGGTTCTACTTCGTAGCCTAAGGAGTTAAATTTACCTACATTAAGTAAGTATCCATCTTTGCAGAAAGGTTCAACCGTCATTGGTTGAGCACAACGATAAAACCAATTTTCATGAGCTGCTAAATATTCAGCGACAGTTGTTAAGCTACTGAACATATCAACGTAACCAGAAAAAAAGGCATTAAACTCGAAGGAATTTTGTTTTTCTTGTGAGTGGGTTGAAAGTTTTTTTGCCGTCAATGTAGGTGATTGCGAATTTATCGGATCTATAGCGTGATGATTATTTAAGATCTGGAAACCCATTATTTTTCATGAATACTGGTTAACAGTCTCTCTGGTAAGCAAATTTGCCTGTTTCCAAAGAGTTAATATTTAGTTAAACACTTCTACCTTTGTTTTAGTGTGATCTAAGGTGTTCAAGTTGGATGACAGCCGAGTATAAAATTGTTCTTATATTGTTTTGTAATATTTTTTTAAGAAAAGTTAACAAACTTTAACCCATCATAACTAAATAATGTCCATAAAGGGGAATGTTCTGAAATTAATCAGTTGTTATCTTGCCTATTCTCTAACTAAAGGCATTCATCAGTTTGTGATAACTGCTACGAAAATGAAAAACTATAGGGATAATTAAACCCAATCGCTAAATTCAATACAGATCTAATTTCTGTGATAATCACAAATTTAAGATTATCGACTTAAGTGATTAAAACAGGAGACAATTGGGAATTGCTTTGTTAGCTAGGTTAGAGTTTTATGCAAAACACTTCAGAATATTTTTGTGCTTTTTGTGGGGAAGAAAATACAACTTTTGTCGATATCAGTGGTGGGATGACTCAGCGATATATTGAAGATTGTCAAGTATGTTGCCGACCGAATATCTTATATATCAGCTTTGATGAAGATACTTTGGATGTAGAAATCAATAGTGACTATGAAGAGAGTTAATAGTTTAAACCCTTAATTAAACTAAGCGTTTGAGAAAATTGCGATCGCTACAAATTTAGACTTAGATTAAAAATACTTCTTTAACTTAGTTTCTAAGTCGGCAATGAGACTGTCAATATCGGTTTCTAGAGATGCTGAACACTCTGGCGGTGGGATTTGGGGCTGAAAATGAATCAATTTAACCTGACCTTCCCCAATTACTAGGTTTAAGACCTCAGTTTTGGGATCATAACCATCAAGTAAACCTAAAATTTCTCTGAGAAATCCCTTCGTACTTTTATTTAGCTTTTCTAGTTGCTCTTTATCGCAGGCAACAAAGTGTGGCTCTGGCTTGAGGTCAATCCCTAAAACGGTATGATTATTATCGTTCCATTCTTGCTGAAGAGACCATGTTAGCGCTGCCAATTCGGTTTCATGCTCATCGACAAAATTATCTATTTGCCAACGCCATTTTTCTTGGGTTTGCTCATTCTTACTGCTACCAAATTGCATTCTTTCTTACTCACACCCAATAAAACACGCCAAAAAGATCACAAGTATTAAGCTACGGTTGACTATATA
>CALKUU010000264.1 GCA_937996665.1 uncultured Xenococcaceae cyanobacterium
ACTTGGCGATCTCCAATCGGTCTTCCTAAAAGCATTCCTCTCCCAGAGGTAGCACGGGTAATGCCGAGTAAGGTTTTCAAAAGCGTTGTTTTGCCTGCTCCGTTTGGCCCTAATAAGCCAAAAGTTTCGCCTTCATAAATAGTTAGAGAACAATTTTTAAGAGATTCAATTTTTTGATTGAGCCAAAACCCAGTTCGATATACTTTTTTTAGATTCCAAGTTTGCAGGATTGGCACTAAATTAGGGTTTTGGCTATTTGTGGGGTTATTAATAATAGAGTGCATTTACGATACTGGGAAATTATATTCAAACTACTACTGTTCTTATAATTCCCGAAGATATCTCTTGATTTAACATTGTGTGTAATCTTTGTTTAAGAAAATTGCTCAAAAAAATAAAGTCAACTCAAGTTTTAGAGCTGACTTTTCGTTTCATATTGCTAAACTTGTCTAATTTAGAAAATTAGAGATCAAATGTGGAATTTTGATCAAGTTTAATTTATTGAACAATAATTTTGCCTACCATACCTGCACCGCGATGAGGCTCACAATAGTAGCTATAGTCTCCAGCATCATTAAATGTAGTTTCATAGGACTCACCAGGCGAAAAGACGAGCTGTTTGTGTGATTTAACTCCTTCTACTTCAAAAACTGCGTTATGAGGAGCCATTTTGTTATTAACCCACTTGACTGTGTCGCCAGTTTTAATCGTCAATTCAGCAGGAACAAACTGTAACATGCCAGTGTCGGAGCCCATCTTAACTTCATATGTTGCTGCGATCGCTGAATTTGTATTTAAGAAGAAGCTGGCTGCTACTAACAAGAAAGTAGAAAGAACTAGACCAATTTTTTTTATCATCGTAACCTCGCTCTAATTTAGTGAGTTGGTTTATAAGTAAAGCCTCCAAAAACTAACTGGGAAGTTAGTAAAAAGAGATTTTGATGCAATATAAACTTGCGGTTTATATCCAATCTCGATTCTACTATAAAAGTTTGACAGCTTGTCAAACTTAAAATTTGACGAAAAGTCCTTTGACAGATTAGTACTAATCATTTGACAATGGGGTATTAATGAGTTTTTACTCGTTCCCTCAAGTTCAAAAAGGAGAAATCATGTTTAAGAAATTAATGGCGATCGCTGTTGCTATTTTTGCTGTAGCTAGTCTAAGCTTTGCTAGTCCTGCTTTAGCGGGTGATGCTGCGAGTGGTGCTGGTGTATTCAACGCTAACTGCGCTGCTTGCCATGCTGGTGGTAATAATGTTGTTAACGCGGCTAAAACCCTTAAAAAAGATGCTTTGAAAGAAAATGGCAAAGACTCTGTTGCTGCTATTGTTACTCAAGTAACTAACGGAAATGGTGCAATGCCTGCTTTTGGTGGCAAATTAACTGATGCCCAAATCGAAGATGTTGCAACTTACGTTCTTTCTCAAGCTGACAGCGGTTGGTAAATAAAGTTTGAATTTACCTTAAATCAAAAAGAACTTAAATAAAAGTTTTAATTACTGACCTAAGGTGATTTATGAGTTGGGAGCGGCAAAATTTTATCTTGCCACTCCCAACCTTTTTTTGTGGCTTAGTTTTCTTGGTGCGTGATTTGGAACTATCCTCTTAATCAACTAGATCTAGTTTTTTAATACTTGCGGTGGCATGGAGTTGGACTATTTTCTCTGGATCTTTACACAAATTTTCGAGAATATCTCTAGCCTTGGTTGCTTCTAAATTGCCTAAAGCTGTTGCCAAAGTCTTTCTGATCTCAATATCACTTTTATCAGGAGAGGATAATTGCCAAAATTCACTCAGAATTGAAACTGCCTGAGATTTTAATGCTGGGGTATTTATTCGACCTAAAGCTGTAATTATTGTTTGGCGTACTAGGGTGCTTTCTCTCCAAAGAGCTTCTTGTAAACAAACCAAAGCAAGGCTATGTTCACTCCAAGCTAATGCTTTAACTAAGTCTAACTTTAAAATTGGTGGCGTATACGGAGCTTTTAACGCTTGATTCAAAGCTTCTATTGCCGACTTGCTTTTGACCCTACTCAAAGAAATTGCTGTTTGGCGACAAACTTCAATATTTAGATCTGTGAGCATTGGCTGTAACGCTCTTACTAGATCTAGGTCAGCAGATAAATGAGACCAAAAACCCAATGCTATTACTGCCTCTTGTCTGATGCTACTTTCTTGATCTTTTAAGGCTCCAATCAGGGTTTTAAAAACTTTTTCTTCATGAAAACTGCCTATTGCTTCAATGGCTAGTTTTCTAATTTCAGGATTATTATCTGTCGCTAGATCTATTAGAGTTGGTAATGCAGCGACCAGCCTTATATGAGCTAAGGATTTTGTGGCAATTAGGCGAAAATGGGGTTTCTTTAGTAGAGATACGAGCGTGTTGATAGCTGGTTGCCCTATTTGGGCTAGGCTTTTTGCACAAACAGTTATAATTTCTGAATCCTGATTATTTTCGAGTAAATTTGCTAGAGTAACTACGGCTGATCGAGTTTTGAATTTGCCCAATATGCTAGCGATAAACCATTGAGTTTCTGCGCTTAAGGAACTAGTTTTTAGTAGTGAATCTAAAACCTCAACAATGTTTTCTCCGAGTAGAGGAAATATTTTGGCAATATCCCATTTATCCTGAAAATCGCCGTTTACAAGAATGGTAATTGCAAGTTCCCTAACTTGCTGTCGAGTGTGATCATCAAGTTGTGCAAAACTTTTTTTAGTTCCCCAAATAGGTAGTTGTTGAATGTAGTGATTACATTCCGCCCAATCTTGATTTTGTAATGCTCTATTTGTCTTTATTAATAATGTTTGAATCGTAGAATCTTGTTCAGAATTCATAAGGCGATCGCGATCTGTGTAATTGGATTTGTTTTGTTGATTACTGGGTTTGAAATTAGGTTATGGCTCTCTTTTTCGTCTTAATAGAGAACACTTTTGACCAATATTTTAACGATATATTTTTAACTAAAAAGACTGTTTTGTTTAATAAATTTAAAATTCTAGACTAGAAAAAATTGCGATAAGATAGTAATGAAATCTTTTGGTTTCTCAATTGTTTCTAGCTATAGTAAGATTTTTTACTCTAAGTAAAGGCTATTAGCTTGTTTCTCTTCAATAGAAACTGTTGCTCTAAAGTATCTTGAATATTACTTTTTTTGCCAAAAAAATAATACTGATCTGCTTTGAATCCTAACTTCTTAATCCATTAAAGCATGAATAAAGCAATTCAAATAGTCATCCTTTTGCGATCAACTAGTTAGCTGCCTTAAAATATTTTCTAAAAATAAATTAGCCGAATTATTCTTCAGAATCTGGAATAGAAGTATTTTGTTCTGGATTTTCTTGTAATAATTGTCTATTTTGATAGTTTGAGAATAGCAAAAATCCTAAACAAGTTAATAGCACTGAAATAATAACTATAATTAGAGTATTAATCAACGATTTCTTTGATTTCTGATTAGCACCGAGTCTATTATTTTCATATTTCTGGTCTGTTTTTAAGAATTCAAACTCGGTATCAGGTAGATAAACATTTCCCAAATTTTCATCTGTCCAGAGAATAGCATCTGCCAAGCTTACTTCGACATCAGACCAGGTGATTACTGGCTTTTCAAGACCTTCTTTGGGCTGAATTTTACAGTGAACTAGCCCCACCGTAACGTTATCGTGTCCATTAGCTATGTTGGCTATTTTTACTAGACTCTCAACTGCTTTCTTGAGATCTAATTTATCTTCCAGAATCGGTGCGATATAGTAACGCCAGTATTGTTCAACTCTATCAAAATCACTCAATCCATCTGTACAGAGCAAGAACACACAGTCTTTGTCAATTACTAAACGGCGCATATTCGGGTTTAATGAGCTGTTCATGCCGATCGCTTGAACCAATGCCCCGGAAGAAGGCGATTTGAGAGCGTCTTTATAGATGGCATAACCAAGACGGACTTCCCGCGAAGCTAAGTCATCGTCTATGGTTATTTGGTGGCAACTATTTTTGGTGATTAGGTAGATTCGAGAATCTCCGACATGACTAATATACATTTCATGGTTATGGGCTAATGTCATAACCATGGTTGTCCCCATTCTCTGTTTTTCTTGTCTCTGTTCTTTGTCATTTCGCCCGGCAATAATCTCGTTAGCTTTTCCTACCAGCTTGGTGATGGCAGCAAAAACCTGACTGGGGGACTCGCTAGGTTGGTTCCAGGTTAATTTAGTAACGCTTTTGCTAAGGGCTTTGACTGTTTCTTGGGAAGCAATTTCTCCCCCTTCATGTCCCCCTACTCCATCACAAACTATGATCAGGGAGTTTTGGGAATCTATTTTTTTGATGGGTGTATCAGATTCAGGATAGGCTTTGTCTTGATTATTTTTTCTCGATGGGCCTGGATCGCTAAGGGTAAAAATTTCATGACTGTACTCTTGTGATTGAGTACAAAGTTCCAAGGTTCTATCCAAGACTGATAGTATTTCTTGAACTTGATTTATGGAACCGACTTGAATTCGTTGGCATAGATTTACTAAAACATCTTGAATCTCTACATTTGCTTTTTCTGCCCAAGAAGTCCATGTTTTTCCTAAGTCACTAAGTTCGGGCGGATTTGACTCTTCATCTGTGATTAACTCTATGAGTTGAACTAAAGAGCCGTTAATCCTGATTAAATCAGGGTTTAAGAGTGTTTTACTCATCTTTTGCATCGATAGCGGATTCCATAGACCCACTATTTGCCTTAACCAGTAAAGTTGCTGGCTTGAGTTGGCTTTAACCCACAAGGAGTCAATAGTTGGTAATAGATCAGGGAAAATTAATTTGCTATCTAAGTCGAGGGGAACTGTTCCATAATCTAATAGCCAAAAATCGCTTGATTCAAGCTGCCCGTGTATTTTGGGAATATGAGGGAAAAAAGGAAATAGTTTGAGCTGTTTAATTATTTGTGAGGGGAGTTGCTCGTGTCGTGCAGAAGATTTTCCTGGTTGGGTATCTAAATATATGCGGCTGTTGATATTTTTATAGCGATCGCTATCGACTTTCTCCTCATCAAGATCCTGTGTTGATTGCAATTTGTCATTTTCTGAAGCTGACTCTGAAAATATTGGTGTTGCCCACAAATAATTTTTGGTAATGGGCGTATTACACTTCTGACAAATAGACTGGTTATATTTGTTAGAAGCATCACAGCGAATATTAGCGCATTGGATCAGCAAGTCAGAATATGGCATAGAAGCGAAATTGCAAATTAGAAGCTTTGAAGTCTTATTCTCTAAATAATTAAATAAAGCTTAGGACAAAGCTAATGAAAATAGTATTAATGAGGAAATTACTAACTCTAGAACATTAATCTAGTTTTAATTGCGATTGCGAAAATAATAATCAAAAATTCGCAAATTTTTTGTGAGCAAATCCTCAAATCAATTATTATTGAGAGCTTCAAAAGCTGGGTTTAATCAGTAATTTTAGGTCTCAAGATTTAAGAGTCTCAATTCTAACTTTTTATTTCTCAAGTCGATAAATTTCGAGAATCATCTTGATTTAGGATGCTTCATGAAGTTTTTTGAGTTGGGCTTCTAGTGCTTTAGTTAATTTCTGTGAACTACGACGAACCGAATCTTGAAGATATGAAGCTGTATCAATTGGGGTGCCAATGGCTACTTTTACTTTGGCACCCCAACTTGGGTGCGAATCACTGTACTGGAGACTAACTGGCAAAATTTTAACTTCTAGTTTTGGTTGTTCATTCACGACATCTAGAGCAATTCTTGCCACACCCCTTTTGAGAGGATGAACTTGTCTGTCTCGAAAAATATTTCCTTCTGGAAAGATTACCAACATCTCTTTGTTTTGGAGCAGCTCTATGCTGTGACGAAGGGTACTCGCGCTAGGTCTAATCGTATCTACTGGAAATCCACCCATCCTACGAATGAACCAGCCTTGTAAACCTTTAACTTCATTGGCAGAAACCATAAAACGCATATCTCTGCCACTAACCATTCTGCCTATTGCATAAGGCACAATCAACGCATCCCAACGTGAACGATGAGTTGGGGCAACGATTACAGGGTGATCTGTTGGAATATTCTCTTGTCCGACAATTTCGATTTCACTAAAAAATCTAGGCAAGATAACATAACTTCCTAACGGATATAGTAGTCTTGCAACCCAAGGAGAAACTCGGGAATTTTTATCTGTGGATTTAGGTTGATGTGATGCTGTTGTTGATTGCGCCATAGTTGAGAAAATCTAGCTCTTTCTTCTCTACTCTAGTCGCTCTTATTCTTAATGTCTGCGGTGTTTAGGACAGTTTTTGTAGCGAACAGATTGCTAGGGGGGACGAAATTATAGAAGCGAATCCATCAAATTCATAATCTTGACATCAGCTGAGGACAAAATGTTGGAACCATCTTGAAGGCTATTTTCCAATAGTCCTTTCAAGGCAATTAATTTAATGCTGTTTTCGGCAAGTGTTTCGGCGATCGCCTCTCCTGCTGGAATATATCCCACTGCTGCCAAATCCATTAAAGCAGAGCGACGTAGTTGCAAATCTTTGCCAGACAGTGCCTCAACTAGGATTTCTCCATATTTTGCTGTTTGAGTTAGTTGATACATAGCTCTGGCTGTAGCATATCTTACTTTCTCAACTGGATGCTCGATAAAAGGCTCGATAAAAGCGATCGCTTCTGTTGCTCCTAAAGTTCCTAATGCTTCGATAATTGCCTCATAAGGCTCAGTTAAATGAGGTTTGCCAGGAACAAATTGAGCTTTTGCAACGCCTCCTTCAAGTAATTTGACTAACCCAGGAATACAACGTTGATCTTCAAGATTTTCTAAAGCTTGTGCTGCTGCTTCTCTCACATAGAAATCAGGGAACTCTAGGCAACGAATTAAAGGAAGGACAGCTCTTTGATCGCCCAATTTCCCTAAAGCTCTTGCCGAGTTTCTTCTCAATGGATATCCGCCATCTGGTGCTCGGTCAGACTCATCTTCTAGGGCATTTAACAACGCTGTAATGGCTGCATTCTCTTTTACCCGAAATTTTCCCAGCCACCAAGCGGCATAATAGCGTGCGCCCAGATCAGATTTCTGCTCTAGATTAGCGATCGCTGTTTCTACTGTTAATTGCTCCGCATTCGCAGATACCTTCACCTCATCTTTCATCTCGTCACTTTTTACTAATTACTTAGTGATTGATTACCAAATTATTTTTCTTTTTTCGGAAATTTAAAACCTTAAAAGTATAAACAACAATACCCAGATAAGTAAACAAATACCAGCTATCTGCACAGTATTCGCATACCTTTCTGGGTAATGCGTATAAACATACCACTCCAGCCTATTCACTTAAACTTTTTGCTAAAGGCGACAAGCAATTAGTTAAGCCATAGCCTGTTTCTGTAGTTATATCGAATTTAATTTTTAGAGATTAGCTAAGAGCATTAATAGCGTAATCGAAGTAGTTGTTAGCTTCAGTTGCTGCTTGACCACTCAAACCACTGTTAGCTTTCATATACTTGATAGCTTCAATGTACCAGCTAGGAGATAATTCGTAAGCGCGGTTAATTTCGTCTAAACCAGCTACTAAATACTCATCCATAGGACCAGTTCCACCAGCTACTAGGCAATAAGTAACCATGCGTAGGTAGTAACCTACATCACGAGCACACTTAGCTTTCCCTTCTGGAGTAGAAGCATAAGTAGGGCCTGGAGTGGAAGTTGTGAAAGGAAACTTGCTGTATACAGCATTAGCTGCTCCGTTGATCAAACTCTGAGAGTTAGAAGTCAAAGTTTTAGCTGCGGATAGAGCTGCACTTGCGCGCTGGAAACGACCGAAAGCGGTTTGAATCTCAGTGTTGCTTAAAAAGCGTCCTTGAGAATCTGCTGCTGATACAGCTTCGGTTAGAGGGGTTTTCATGATTAGAATGTCTCTCTTAATTTTTTAAGTTTACTAAAAAAGAAATTTAGCTTGGTCAATGAGAATTAAATTTGAGTTTAAGCAAATTTAAAATTAGCCTACTGCGGAAGCAGCACGGTCAAAATAGCCAGAAATTTCAGATGCCAAAGCACTACAATCACCAGAAGTGATTCCGCTAGGATCGTTAACGATCGCCATAGCAGCAGCTTTCATTTTCTGAACACCAACAGCCACAGAAGCACCAGGAGTACCTAACGCAAGATAAGTCTCACGTAAGCCATTTAAACAACGGTCTTCTAGAACACTAGCGTCACCAGTAAAAACTGAGTAAGTCACATAGCGCAAGATAATTTCCATGTCGCGTAAGCAAGCTGCGTTACGACGACTAGTGTAAGCATTTCCACCGGGAGCAATCAACTGAGGCTGTTCTGCAAACAAAGCACGAGCAGCATTAGTAACAATTGCGGAAGAGTTGCTGGTGATGCGGTTAACAGCATCCATACGCTTGTTGCTTTCAGCAACCATTGCACCCAAAGCGTCTAGCTGAGCAGTGGAGAGGAACTCACCACGAGCATCTGCTTGGGATACCACTCTAGTAAATGCATCAAACATTTAATTAATCTCCTACTCGATTTAAATGAGTTTAGTTGAACTTCAAAAAATAATCTTAACTTGAACAAAACTGACTTGAAGTCAGAAATGGTTAAATAAGCAGTTTCCCAAATTCAAACTTAATTTAGTTAGAACTTCCCTAATTTTCGTTGCTTTAGATCAAGTTTTTCCAAGCATCATAAAAAAAATTTACATTCGGTCAAAAAATTTTGAAGAAATTTTCCAAACTCGAATGAATTGGAAAGCCAATATTATGTCCGGATAATTTTAAAAAATAAAAGTTACCCCTCAGATAACTTTTATACAATGATGCCGAGCCATTATTTGTTACATCTTGTTAATTTATGCATTCTTTAAGATAAGGAAGTACACGAATTTTCTGGGTTGGAGAGTCTTGCTTGCGATCTTCTTCAAGAAAATTAATGAAGAATAGTAACGGGATAATGCCCAACGGTACTGATTTTTCTGAATGTGTTGTTTACAAATATTTGGTGAAATTAACAACGCTACAGTCTTAATTAGTTGTCAAACTTTAGATCTGTAACTTTATAATCTGAAAACATTTAGTGCTTAAAAACACTTGGTAACCTGGCGTAACGAGGAACATACAATATCTATACGTTTGCTGCCAATTTTCGCTCTAAATCGAATAAAAAGCCATGGATGTATTCTTCTGTCCATTCTGAGCCGTATAGACGATTAAACATGCCTCTGGCAGGGTCTTTTTCTGCTCGATAATTTAAGTATCTTCTTTGGGCTGCTAAAACTTCAGTTAACTCTGCTGACTCACTAATGGGCTGAGCAGATTCAACAAGATCTAGATAAACTGACAGGTAAGACTTAAAAGCCTCGAAAACAGTTGTTTCAACAACTTCATCTTCTTTTGGTCGAGTCCATAAAAAAGCAGGGGAAAAAAACTGTTGGGCTTCCTCTGGAAAATCTCCACCCCACTCTAAGCTTGTTTTGAACTTTTCGTAAATTGGCAAAACTGGTTTTGTATATTTTTCTTGATAATCAAGACTATCCCGAAAAAGTGGTTGCATATCGAGGGCAATTAGATGACCGCCAGGTAGTGTAACCAAATCCGCTCCAAAGAACGGCAAATCGTAGTTGGGTTCAGGAAAGATCACAAAGTTAAGAACCTGTAGCGATTTTCCACCTTGGACATGAGCAGCCCTGATTTGTCTTAATTTAGGAGATTTAAACCCGTAGCTAGTTGTTAAAACTTCTTCTTGTTTTTTGCCTTTACCCATTACCCCTTCTTTTCTCTCAAATCCTGTGGGGATAGGGTAAGCAGACAAGTTAAGACGTTTTTCTAAAGTTGCGATCGCATGATCTAAAAAGGGTTGATATAAACTCATGATTTAATATTTTGTTGAAATTTTGAGCTAATTCCAAATTTTTAGTTGGGCTAAAACTTAGTTAATCTAAAAAATTGTTGGGTTTAGTTTTGCTGGATTAGTTCAATAGAAAAAGATTAAGAGTTTACTCGATCTATCTATATTCTGTGTGAGGATTATTTTTGAGAGGCAACCGCGAGAGGTGATGCATCTTCAAATAAAAATTCGTAAAGGAATCTGTCCGCCCACTCAGTTCCAAAATAACTACTGAACAGACCATGGGCAGGATCTCGCTCTGCACTATATTGGTCGTAATCCTTTTGCGCCGTAATAATCCGTTCTATTTTTTGTTGATCTTCAATTGGCTCGGCTTTAGCTAAAGTTTCCCAATATAGCTGAATATATTCTTTATAAGCAGGAAAGAGCTTGTTTATTACTGTATCAGGGTCAGTTTTCGCAAAGAGTAAGTATTTTGAAAAGTACTGATTAGCATCGTAAAACTTCATCTCTAGGTTTTGAGCTAATTCGCTGTACTTATCATGAACTGCTTTGACTGGTTCAATATACTTTTCTTGGTAAGCACTATCCTGAAATAGGGGTTGAAAGTCGAGAACAACCAGAATCTTTTTTTTGCCAAAAGACAAGAAATCAATCCCTAGAAAAGGGATATCGTAGTTATGGCTAGGATAAATAACGCTATTAAATACCTGGGCTGTTTCCCCTGCGTCAATATAGGTGTAGCGAATTTTTCTGAGTTGGGGAGACTGATAACACCAGCTTTGGATAGAGGCTTTGTTTTTTCCTCTCTCACTAACGTTAGATTCCAGCCCTTCGGGGATAGGACGCTTCTGTAAATCGAAGTTTTTAAATAGCTCGGTTTCTAAATAATCTTTAAAGGGCGCAAACATAAACTCTGGCGTTGGATATTAAGACTCATTAATGAGCATAAAGAATATTTCTCAAAACAGTCTCATTTTTTGGTTACTACGCAACAATCCGTAATAAAAAGTGGAGCTGTAATTTAAGAGAAATTTATCAGCTTGCGAGGCTTGTGAAAACAGGATTTTCCTCTCTAAAACTAGTCACAATAGCCATGGCTATAATTCTCTAATATCGAATATTTTTAGCTGGATTAATTTGGGGCTGATTCTCTGTGAATAGATTAATTTTCAGCATGCTGTGTTTGCATTGTTGCTAAGTTTTCTGGTGAGACACAACGACGCTCTGAGCAATAAGTTACCAAATTAACTCCGTTCATCATTCTGACCGAGCTTACGCGGATGCGAAAATCATCATTGAGAAACCAAGCTCTTTCTTGACCTTGATTATTGTCATAATCGGTGTTGATTGTTAAAACCCCATCATCACCAAACCAGTAACGACTAACTACGGGAATACCCTCGACATAGCCCTTATTGCGGATTAACTTGCCTGTTCTTTTCGTCTCATCTTCAGGAATATCAATTAAAATAGCAGCATAATTTTCATTGGGTTCCTTTTCATCAGTGGTTGCCATCCAGCGAAAGCTAGCGCCACCCATTGCTAACTGAGGATTTATATCTTGAAGGGCACACACGTCGGCAACTTTTGAGTTATTTGGTTCGATAACATCGACGATCAGATTAGATTCCCCTGATTCGCTTTCGGTGACGTCAAAGTGATGTACGTTGCGCTCAATAAACCAGATTCCTTCACTTTTGCGGAAGAATTCCATCATTGTTGCTGGTGCTTTAAAGCTCATTGGTGCTAAATTTTTCTTGCTAATTACTAATCAAAATAATAATAATATGCCTGGTAAATCTAAGTCTGGTAAATCTAAGAAAAGCAAAGTTGTTTATCAAGAATTTGGCTCAAATAGTGGAGCGGATCCTTTAGCCAGGGCTGAACCTGATTTACCTCCTCAAAAGCAGGATCTGAGAATCCAGGCTACTAGGGCAGGGCGTAAGGGTAAGACCGTGACTGTAATTTCAGGACTTCAGCATAATCAGGATAGTTTGACGAAGTTATTGAAAAAATTAAAAGCTCAATGCGGGACAGGTGGAACTCTTCGAGATGGCACAATCGAGATTCAGGGTGAACACAAGCAAAAGCTGTTAGATATTCTGGTTAAGTTGGGCTACAAAGCCAAGATTAGTGGAGGTTGAAACTTAGTAGTTGTCGGTCAATTTTGTATTGATGAAAGTTGGAAGTTCAGAATTAGCTTGCTCTTATTATCCCCATTCGAGGACTTAGTCCCACTCTGATGGGACGGATTGGTGGAGTTCGGAGTTCGCTTGCCCTCGGATGGGGGGAATTTTAGAGTTCAATTCAAGCTTGCTAGATTTAGTGGTGATTATTGACCTTTTATGACTGTGAAATCTAGTTAATTTAGGTTATTGGATAGCTTGCCAGAGCCAACGAAGTATAAAAATTGTCAAAGCTGCAAAGCCAATGACGATCGCTACTAATAAAATTGTTAAACCGAGTAAAAAAAGCCAATTAGGTTTGTTGCTTTCTGGGTTGATTTGGATGTGCTTTTCTAAGAGGGCAATGTTTTTAACATTGGCTTTCCACCCCATATCAAAGAAATCGCCAACGACAGGAACTGTCCCTGCGATCGCATCAAGCAGAATATTTCCTATCATCTTGCCGATGATTTGGCGCTCTACGCCCATACGAGCAGATTCAAGAATGATATAAGCTCCTAATGCCCCAGTAACGAGATCTCCTCCTCCAGGTAACATGCCGATAATCGGATCGATCCCAATCCGCTGCTTTGTTCCAGGAATAGGAATAGCATTGTCTAATATTTGGGAAAGACGACGCAAGCGACTGAGTTTTTTTGTTGTAGTTGCTAATTTGGGAACTGGTTTCATGGGGTGTTGGCTGTACTGAATTTCCTTAAGTCGAATGATTTTCCCTCGCTGCCAAAAAAGCGTTTTAATGTCAGGATAAACAGATAATTAGCAGCTTAGTGACAGAATCTATTTTAAATTTATCTGCTTTAAAAAACTCTTTTTCTTATGACAACCACCAAAGCCAGTATCAATAAAACTAATCCCGATTCGAATTTTAGCTGGAAAATTAAACTTTTATACGATGGCGAATGTCCTCTTTGCGTTAAGGAAGTAAATTTCCTCCTCAAAAAAGATGCCAACAGAGGAATAATTAAATTTATCGATATTGCCAGGTCTGATTACAGCCCTGAAGAAAATTTGGATATCGACTTTGCAACGGCAATGGGCCGTATCCACGCTATTACCAGTGATGGGGAAATTATTCGTAATGTGGAAGCCTTCCGCCGTGTTTATGAAGAGCTGGGGATGGGCTACATTTATGCGATAACAAAATTACCAATAGTTGGCGCGATCGCTAATTTTGTTTACGGTATTTGGGCAGATTGGAGACTTCGATTGACGGGAAGACCCAGTTTAGAGACGCTCATCAAAGAAAGACAATCTACTGTTACAACTGCTGAAACGTCAAGATGTCGTTTAGATAATTAGTTTTAATTAGAATTCCGTCCTCAAATCCTGAACTAGACGATTAAAGAGACTTGGTTGCGGCGGAGATTTTTTCTTTCAAAAACATACTCGCTATAATCTGCCATGTCGTCAATTCCGATGCAGTTGAGGGCTATCTCTAAGCATAGCCAGACGCTGCCTCTTATCAAAAGTTTTTGCCAGTTAATTTTCATGGATACGTCGCTAACTTTAGTTGTGATTAGGGAGGTAAAACATCAAGTCAACCCTCTCTTTACTAAAGTTAACAATTCTTGTAATAAAAGGCAACAAAAAAATAATTGCCTCAATTTTAGGCTTAATTACGAAAAAATAACTACCAAATCTCAGTTCATTTGTCCTTATTGAAAAGATCCAGAAATATAGCTGTCAAAGTGTTGAGAAAAGCAGCAATAAATTTAATTGAAATGATTAGTGAAAAGTTAGACTAGTTCAGCTTTGCACAGACTTTTCACAGTTGGGTTTGCGCTGAACTAAATCTTAGTAATTTAGTAGGTTTTTTCTTGCAGAGTACTTTCTTCTAGCAAAGGCACAGATTCGGTGTCACTTTGATTTAAAAGAACCATCGTATTCGTTGTATTGACCTGAAAGCCAATACTTTGATAAAAGCTTTTTTGATTAGTTGTGGTCAAATAAACTTTCTCAACTTTATTAACTAGAGGGTGAGCTAAAACTGTTTCAACTAATTTAGTGCCTATGCCCTGACCTCTACATTCAGGATCAATTACTACATCCCAAATTGCTGCTCGGTATACTCCATCAGAGGTTGCTCTAGCAAACCCAACTAGCTTTTTCTGTTTCCAAACTGACACTACCGGATTGCTATTCTTTATTGCGATCGATATCTCTTCAATTGTTCGGTCTTTAGCCCAAAAAGCACCTACTTCGAACAGTCTTTTGAGTTGCTGAAGATCAATCTTAGATTTATCAAGGCAAAATTGGATATGGTTATAATCCACAGTAAACCTCTGCAAGATTTTAATAAAGATAATTTAATTGCTATTTAATTATCCTTTTATCTTTACAGAGTTTGCTCATAATTTCCAGTTGAATTATGTTTTTTATGACAAGAAATGCTGACTAACTTTTGCGATCAAATAACTTTTCTAATTTACTATCCCACTTTTTTTGATTGGCATTGGCATCTTGAACAAAAGGAGAAATAGTAATTGCTTTTAGCAAAATTTGATTTAGCCAAGAAAGAGGAAATCTCATTGGTCTGACAATATCAAGAAATAAAACTACTCTAATATCATTCGTTTCATTCCAGGCCTCATGCGGAAAAGAATCATCAAAAAACATGGCTTTGCCTTCTTCCCAATTACGGGTTTCTGAATCAACTCTGATCCGACATAACTCACGAGGCTCAGGAATTTTTAGTCCTAGTAAACATCTGACTACTCCCTTGTATGGTCCTCGATGTTCAGGAATATGTTTACCCGGTAACAGAATTGAGAAAAAAGCAGTTTTCATCCCTGGGATATTTTCGATTAGGCGAGTTGTTTCGGGGCATCTTTGACAATTAGATTCTTCTTTGATGCCATAGCCATACAAAAAGTAAGTTTTCCAGAGATTATCTAATGATGTTGAATAACCCTGATCAGGTGAGATGTCTTGAAAGTTGGGTAGTTCTGAGGTGTGTTCGAGAATTTTATCTAGTTCTTGGCGAATTAAGTGTGAGTTAGTTTCGAGCTCGTTAACCCAGGGAAAATCTTGAGCTTCAAAAAAAGGAGTATCGCCAATGAGGGAATATTTAGGAATGAGCTGTTCGTATTTTTGGATTATTTTAAAGCCAACATCGTAGATGATGAAGTTTCTAATTTTGGCTGGAATAGTTGTCGCTAAATTGGTTGGAGACATTCGTCTAAATTACTGTTATTTGGCGTTTATCTGAATTTGAGAATCGATAATTACAAATTAGTATCACATAAACATTGCTATTTCAATTTTGTTCTGTTATAGTTGTTGAGGCGACGCGGGATAGAGCAGTCTGGTAGCTCGTCGGGCTCATAACCCGAAGGCCAATGGTTCAAATCCATTTCCCGCTATTATATCGCATTTATAGCTAAATGAATGATTAAATTAAAAATTTATAGCCATACTTTTCTATGCATGCAAACATTATGCGGTATCATTTGGAGATTATGATATATTTGTAAGTAATGTTTTATATTATTTAGATAAAGAGAGCCAAATTTTATGGTATCAGAAATTGATTATTTAAGAGTGGGCAAAAAAGCTCCTAACTTTAAGGCTACAGCAGTTTATGATCAAGAGTTCTTTCCTATTCAGTTGGAAGACTATATTGGTAAGTATATTATTCTCTTTTTTTATCCTTTAGACTTTACCTTTGTCTGTCCAACAGAAATTACTGCTTTTAGTGATCAGTATGAACGTTTTAAAAAAATTGGTGCAGAAATTTTAGGCGTTTCTGTTGATAGTGAATATGCTCATTTAGCATGGTTGCAAACAGCCCGTGAATCTGGTGGTCTAGGAGATTTATCCTACCCATTAATTTCTGATTTAAAGAAAGAAATAAGTATGGCTTACAATGTATTAAGTGATG
>CALKUU010000265.1 GCA_937996665.1 uncultured Xenococcaceae cyanobacterium
TCATTACCTAAGATAGTGATTGGGCAGTTTTCCAAAAATCAACAGTAAATCCCTGAATTTTGGGACATCAGGGACTTAGTAGCAAAGTAAACTATTAAATTTATAGCTATAGACAAGGGAGTTAAGAGATAGCTATAAATATCTGAGACATTTATTAATTGGGGCTAACTTCTCTGGTGGATCTTAACTTTTTGTCTTAAAGCGGATGACATCTGCTAGATATTTATAAGAGGCTAGATATCTAAAGAAGATTATCTTTATGAGGCTTTTCCGACCTGAATATTTTTGACTCTAACGGGAACGCAGGCGTGAGTCATTTGGGCAAGTTGCATTGGCTCCCCTTTGCCACAGATATTAGTTCCACACTGCTCTAGTTCAGATTCAGGAGCGATCGCATCAACACTATTCCAAAAATCGGTCGTCATACTATGGTAAGTAACATTCTTGAGCATACCTGTTACTTTGCCATTTTTGATTTTCCAAAAAGCATCACCACCAAATTGGAAGTTCCGTCTTTGTTGATCGATAGAATAGCTGCCAATCCCATCAATTAGAATTCCATCTTTGGTATCGGCAATCATTTCTGCGAGAGTTGCGGTCTTATCGCCCTCTGGTTTGCCTGGTTCTAGACCTAGATTGGGAATTCTGACCATGGGAACGCTAGACCAACTATCAGCGTAGGCACTGCCATTGCTACTATCTTTACCAAGGCGATGAGCAGTTTCGCGATCAGTTAGATAATCATTGAGAATCCCATCCTTAACGACATACCATTTTTGAGCAGGAACACCTTCATCATCATAGGCAACTGTCGCTCTGCCATTGGGTTGGGTTCTATCTGCGACAAAGTTTACCCAGGGAGCTGCATACTGAAGTTTCTGCCATTTATCAGTAGTTGCAAAACTTGTGCCTGCAAAATTGGACTCATAACCATAAACCCGATCTAATTCGGTTGGGTGTCCTACCGATTCATGGATGGTTAAAAAGAGATTGGAAGGCTTAATAACAAGATTGGTTTTGGTATCTAAATCCCAACTAGGTGCGTGAACTTTAGCGATCGCCTCAGTGGCAACTCGCTCGACATTTGCCAATAAATCTTCAGGCTGGATGTGTTCATAACCAATATTAAGCGGTGAGCGCTCATAGCTACGACTCTGGGCATCATTATTGGCGATCGCAGTACAACTAAACCCAGGATAGCTACGATAAATAGTCTGTTCAATTACCGAACCAACGGTAGAAGCAAAAACTTTATCTTCTTTAGTGAAGCGCAAGAAAGAAGAAGCCTTTTTAATTCCTTGATCCCCAAATTTTAAGAGCTGGTCATTTATGTTTAAAAGAAGTTCTGCCTTATCTTTGATTGCTACAGTAAAAGGATCGATCTTAATAGGCGTAATATATTTATCTTGATAGGCAGCAACAGGAGCAAGCCTTACAGGTTCTTGCTGAGAAAGACGACTACCCTTGGCAATCTCGATCGCTAAATTAACGATTCTGGTAATTTCCGAGACAGTTTTACGATGGGAAGCAGCAAAGCCCCAAGCTCCCCCGAGAAGGACTCTAAGCCCAAAACCAGAGCTGACATTGTCTGACAGGTTTTTCAAAGAGCGATCGCGAGCGGTCAAACTTTGAGTGCGATAGTGACAAAGACGAATATCACCATATTCACAACCAGCTTTCTTGATCAACCCGATAGCTAAGTTAGCTAATTCTTGAGTAGAGACTTGAGGAGATGTTGCAACCATAATTTAGAAAAAGACAAATAACTAATAATTTTTGATTATCAAGAAAACTAATTAAACAATTACTTATACCTTACTAAATCAACACGAAACCGTTGTTTTTTGGTAACAGACACTTCACCAATTTCCAGTCTGCCCTTACCCCTAACCGCAACTAAGTCACCAGCTTTGACGTTATAGCTTGATTGAGTGATATCTTTCCAATTTACTCTGACATCACCACCAGAAATCATGTTAGCCATTTTGCTGCGAGACATGCCAAACCCAGCAGAAGCGATCGCATCTAACCTCATCGAAGCTTCTACCGTGGTCATTTCCTTCTTTTTCGGAGGGCGAATTTTCAGCTCACTCAAATCCATTTGCTGAGTTTTAACAGCCACAGATCTGACTTGAGTTAAAGATGTTTCCAAAAATTCAACCATTTCAGGGACGACAAGTACCTGGGCACCTCGCTCCCCTAAAACCAGAATATCCCCCACCTTGTCCCGAGAAATTCCTGTTCCCAAAATCGACCCCAAAAAATCTCGATGAGTAGCAGTATCAAACAAAAAATTACCAGCAATATTCAAAGCAGCTAATTCAATTTGTGACTGGTCAAGACCAAGATCGGGACGAGACAAACCCATCCTGACTCTTTCTGCCTGAGGATATCCACCCCAAGCCAAGCAATCTATTTCAGCCAAATCTTTCAATATATCTTGAGTTTCAATTCTGATAGGTGGCGATAAAAAATCGGTGGAAACAACTTCCCAATTTTTGATTGCTTGTTCGGCTTTATCAATAACACGAGCTATTTCTTCTCTGTTTTCAACTCTTTTTAATAAATTTTCTCTAGGTAACATTGCTACGTAACGCCAATTA
>CALKUU010000266.1 GCA_937996665.1 uncultured Xenococcaceae cyanobacterium
GATGACCATTCAATAGACTTGTCCGAAAAATAAATTGATGAGAATGCTTGGATAAAATACAGTCGATATAGAGATATAAATCATTAAAACCATGAGTTATCGAGAAAGAATTACCATTGAGCCAGACAAACGAGGTGGAAAACCTTGTATTCGGAGGATGCGAATTACTGTTTATGATGTCTTGGGTTGGTTAGCTGCGGGGATGACTCAAGCAGAAATTTTAGATGACTTTCCCGAATTAAGTGATGAGGATATTCGGGCTTGTTTAGAATTTGCTGCTGATCGAGAACATCGTTTAGTTGCTGCGGTGGATAGATAGTTGCAATTATTACTTGACCAAAATCTCAGTCGCAAATTAGTTAGTCGATTATCTGATATTTTTCCCGAATCCAGCCATGTTCAATTTCATGATTTAGCTGAAAAAACTGATACGGAAATTTGGGAGTTTGCCAAAAAAAACGATTACAGCATAGTAACTCAAGATGCAGATTTTGCCGAAAGATCAAGATTATATGGCTCTCCACCGAAAGTGATATGGCTCAGGTGTGGCAATGCACCAACTAGACAAGTAGAAAATTTAATTCGGAATGGAGAGGAAGCTATTCTAGAGCTATTAAATAATCCTATTTTAGATTGTTTGGAACTACATTAAAATGTTAAAGCTAACTAAATAATCATAAATTACTAAATAATTTTTTTACCTATTATTTTTTAAAAACAACCGATTCAAGCTATAGATTATCTAAGGTTTCAATATATTAGGGTAAGTAGCAATAAATTTAATGGACTACACAGAATAGTTGCAAGATTTATTTTGAAACATACTTCAAAAAAAACAGATGTATTTATAACAAATCTGGGAACTATAAACACAGTGTATTTAATTAGTTTCCATGAGTTTTTTGTATCCTCAATGTAATAATTTAGAAGACCAAGTTCAGCAAATATTAAATCTTTTAAGTAAAGAAAATCAATTAAAAATAAATACAAATGCAGTTGAGGCTTCACTAGAAAAAGCAATTGCCCCAAAATTTGAGATTGTTTTTGCAGGTGCATTTAGTGCGGGCAAGTCGATGTTAATTAATGCGCTGCTTGGTCGAGAGCTACTTTACAGTGCTGAGGGTCATGCAACAGGAACAGAAGCCATATCGAATTTGCGCCAACAGGACAGGAAAAAGTAGTTTTAACCTTTTTAAGTAAACAAGATATTAAGGAACAAGCTCAGTCTATTTGTCAGCAATTAGATATTATCCAAGAAGCTGACATCACCGAAGAAAAAAAACTCAAAATTGTTATTGCGAGATGTCAACAAATCATTGAGCAAGAAGGCGGAGAAAGCAAATCAGAAATAGCAAAAAAAGCAAAAGCACTAAATTTACTGTTAGAAGGGCTGGCGCATAATCGCGATCGCATTGATGAAACAATGCATCGCACTCATTCGATGCAAGAATTTAATTTTGCCAATCTGGAAGAAGCAGCTAGCTACGCAAGACGAGGAAGTAACAGCGCAGTCCTCAAAAAAGTTGAATACTATTGTCACCATCCTCTTTTAGAAGATGGCAATGTACTTGTTGATATGCCTGGGATTGATGCTCCTGTTCAAAAAGATGCCGAACTCACTTATCGCAAAGTTGAAAACCCTGATACTTCAGCCGTAATTTGCGTACTAAAACCTGCGGCGGCAGGAGAAATGACTTCCGAAGAAACCGAGTTACTAGAAATAATGAATTCTAATCTAGGAGTTCGCGATCGCGTTTTTTATGTATTCAATCGCATTGACGAAACTTGGTACAACAATCAATTAAAACAGCGCTTAGATAATTTAATCAACTCTCAATTTAGCAGTAACCAAAAAATTTATAAAACTAGCGGTTTATTAGGTTTTTATGGCAGCCAACTTCAACAAACGAATAGTAGCGATCGCTTTGGATTAGATTCTTTATTTTCAGAAAGTAGCAACACTCTTAATGGGAACGAAGAAACTCCCCAATTTGTCAGCGAATTTAATAATTATTGTGCTAATTCAGGTAAATTAACCAATACTGATTTTAAAATTTCGGTCAATAGCTACGAAACTCCTAATCAAAACTACACTAGGATTCTCAATGAATGTGGCGCCCCTCTACTTCAACAACTAATTAAAGATAGCGGGATTGAAGGCTTTAGAGATGCAATTACCAGATATCTTACTGAAGAAAAACGTCCTCAACTTTTTGCCAGTCTTGCCGAAGATCTCAGCCCTTTGTGTCAGAAATTAAAAGCTCATTACACAGAGAAGATACGAAGCTTGGATGCCCAACCCCAAGAAATAGATTTAATGAAAGCCCAGGAGTTAGCCAATCTGAACCAAGAACTCCAAAAAATTGGCAATGCTTATCAACAACATCTAGAAACTAGAGTTAATGACATTGTTACCAATAATGATAGTAATTTTGAGCAAGATTTTTCTGGCTTAAAAGCCAAGATGGTTGCCAGGTTGGATGAGTTATTACAAACTTTTTCAGTGCAACAAGCCTACAGCAAAGCAACCCTATCTCATCCCAGAAATGCTACTGCGCCTTTAATTGCAATTTTAGTAGAAGCTTTATACACAATTTCTAATCAGCTAGAAGATGTTTTAGTAGCAGAGTCACAAAAAATAGTAGGTAATTTTTGCACCAGAATTAAACGAGAAATTAAAGACCAAGAATATTCTCGTCAGCTTATTCGTCTCTTAGGTAGTGATGATCTTTTAGCAGCAGGAATCAATGAGCTAGAACAGCAGTTAAATATAACGCTTGTTAGTGAAGCAAGAACAGAATGCGATCGCTATGTTCGTGAGAGTCCTCGTTTTTATGACGAAAAAACTTTTTCTCTCTATCAGTTCCGTCAAACGGTTCAGCAGACTTCGCAAGCTTTTGACTGCAAAAGTATGGTGCAAGCAGAACCTGCAATTCGTCAACTACTTAAATTAGATTTTGAGCCGAAGGTTTCCAAAACTATTTGCTGTAACTTTCGTCAAGCTGTTAATCAAACTCTCAAAACCCAAATGTTGCCAATGGCTCAGTCTCAAAGTGGCGTGATTCTAGAGCAATATCCTCAGGCAAGAGAAAATTTAGAAAAAACTTTGGAGCAAGAAGTAATTGCCAAAATTGCTCACAATCAAAAATTACAACAGGAAATTGTAACTGCGATCGCTAAATACAACTCAGCTATCAATAGTATTAATGACTGTTTATGCTCAATTCAGTTAACTAACTATCTGCTACCAAACATTAATCTTGCTAGTGAGAAATCGACCAACGCAAAACAAGATGAAGCGAGCCAGCTACACGCCGAATATCAAGAGTTAAAGTCAGCTTTAACCAATATCTAAATCATCAACCGATTAACTTAGAGCAACACAATATGACTAATAATTTTCAACTTCAAGGATTAGATAAAAATGACGTAGTTGATTTTAACGGGGATACTTATCGCATTCAAAAGATTATTGATTCTCTGTCTGAACAAGTAAGGAATCAGCTAGGTCAATCACTCCATCATCAACTTTCACGACAAGGTATCCAAATTCACCAGTATGCATCATGTTTTACTTCTGGTGTAGATTGTCAAGTTTTGAGAGTTGATCGACCGAATTGGCAAAAGGGCAAATTTAAGCTGCATATTTCGATGGAATTTATTCCTGAAGATCCAGAGCTAGAAAATAAATCTGAATTGGATGCAGTCAGAGAAACAATCAATAATCAAAATTAATCAATCTATTTCTGGAGCAAAATTATGGAAAATTACTTTAAATTTAAAGGTCTAGCAGAGAATGATGTAATTGAGTTTGGCAAATATACTTACAGAATCAAAAAGATTATTGATGCTCTTACTAAAAAGCTTAGTGATAATCTAGGTCGCTCAATTTATGATCACTGCCATAGTAAAGAAATAAATATTTATCCACCCAATCATAATTTCTCGTCATATTTTAATGAGGGTTTAGATTGCCAAATGTTGAAAATAGCCAGTCCAGATTGGCAAAAGGGTAAACTTAAAATCAATATTTCAGTAGAGTTTATTCCTGAATCAATAGAAGAGGAAAATAAATCTGAATTAGATACAGTAAGAGAAGTGATAAACAATCAAAGTTAAAAATGCAAATAAAACTATCCATTAAACATTAGAGATTTTAAAAAATTAACAATTATCTCTTTCTATCAAGTAAAAATATTATTCATAGGAAATCAAATCATGTCAGATAAATCAATACTTTTAAGTGAAAATGATGTTTTATCAGTAAAAGGCGAAGATAATATCGTATTAACTCATCATACGTATAAGGTAAGTGAACTAGTTAATGGAATTATGCAAAGAATAGACCATTATAAGCAAGAGAGATGGTGTAAACAAGGAGTTGATTGTGAAGTGTTAGTCCCTAATAAGACTTGGCAAAAAGGTAAAGTAAAAATATCAATAGAATTTATCCCTGATCAAGAAAATTCACCTTCACCATTAGATGATGTCAGAAAAAATCTTTAGTGACAAATTTATTTACGTTAGTAAATATAGCAAGAAGGAAACAATTTAAAATAAATGGATAACAATAACTTTAATATAATTCAAACCCAAGAAAATGAGCAGATAGTTATTGCATTTGATAACGTATTTTTTGATCTTGAGACTTTACTCAAAAATGCAAATATTTTAGTCAGAGAAACTTTATTAGGAAGTCTAGCGGAAAGACTTCACAATTATGGTTATGGGCGTTTAGGTGTAGTCCAGAACAAAAACTCTAATAACACTCAACATTGGAATGAAAACGGGATTGAAGCAAAAATTCTAGATCCCGAAGTTAAGGGGTGGAAAAAGGGCAAGGTGAGACTAAGGATGGTTTTAGAATTTTGTCCTGATGAGGAGTCAGAAAATTCTTCACTAAAAAACCCTGATTTAGACAATCATTCTCTTAACCACATCCGCCAGAACATGACCGAAACTCAAATTAGTAATGGCTAAAACCCCCAGAATCAGAATTCCCCCAAGCGTTAGGGAATATGTTTTTCAACGAGATCAATATCAATGTCAAAGCTGTGGGTTAACCAACGAAACTAAAACCCTAAATGTTGACCATATTATCCCCTTAGCAAAAGGAGGCAGTAACGACATTAGTAACTTACAAACACTATGTAGTAGCTGCAATCAAAGTAAAAAAGACCATCTAGATCATAGATTTCAACAACGTTATCAATCTTAATCAGAAAAAATTGACAGATCAAAAATTGAATGCAGTTAATCAACACATTTACGGTTTTTACACTGGCTAAATATTTTGATGAAGAAGGGAACAATATTTACAGGAAGCTAAGCCAAACCATAAGCGACTCAAATTAAGACAAAACAAGCAAATACAATGCTTAAAAGATATTTGTGCCACTAAGCAAAATGTCATCTTGATCCAAAAAGTCAGCAAATCAATTTGTTAGGCTACGAGAAAGCTACA
>CALKUU010000267.1 GCA_937996665.1 uncultured Xenococcaceae cyanobacterium
TTCAGTTTCCTTGATTTACCAACTTTTTACGGATAGCGATCGCTTTTCATTATGGATAACAACAGCAAAAAATATAACATCGTAACTTTTGGCTGCCAAATGAATAAAGCAGATTCGGAAAGAATGGCGGGAATCCTTGAAGAAATGGATTTTACTTGGACAGAACGACCAGAAAACGCTGATCTAGTTCTCTACAATACCTGCACTATTCGCGATAACGCCGAGCAAAAAGTTTATTCCTATTTGGGTAGGCAAGCCAAGCGCAAACAAACAGAACCAAATTTGACCCTGGTAGTAGCCGGATGTGTTGCTCAACAAGAGGGTGAGCAACTACTCCGTCGTGTCCCCGAGCTAGATTTGGTGATGGGGCCTCAACATGCTAACCGTCTAGAAGATCTATTGCAGCAAGTTTTTGCTGGTAGCCAAGTGGTGGCAACCGAGCCGATTCACATTATGGAAGATATCACTAAGCCTCGTCGCGATAGTGAGGTGACTGCTTGGGTAAATATTATCTATGGTTGCAATGAAAGATGTAGCTATTGCGTTGTGCCTAACGTTCGTGGAGTAGAGCAATCACGTACTCCTGAGGCTATTCGTCAGGAGATGATGACTCTTAGTCAGCAAGGTTATAAAGAAATTACCCTCTTGGGTCAGAATATTGATGCCTATGGTCGGGACCTGCCAGGTAGCACTTCCGAAGGTCGCCATAAACATAACTTTACTGATCTACTTCGTTTTGTTCATGATGTGCCTGGGGTTGAGCGTATTCGTTTTGCCACTAGCCATCCTCGCTACTTTACCGAACGCTTAATTAAAACCTGCAAAGAGTTACCTAATGTTTGCGAACACTTCCATATTCCTTTTCAGTCAGGGGATAATGACATTTTGCAAGCCATGAAACGCGGTTATACCATCGAAAAATATCGTGGCATTATCGAGACAATTCGTCGCTATATGCCTGATGCCGCAGTTAGCGGTGATGCCATTGTTGGTTTTCCAGGAGAAACAGAAGAACAGTTTCAAAATACCCTTAGGCTGACTGATGAGCTAGATTTTGACATGCTCAATACTGCCGCTTATTCACCTCGTCCTGGTACTCCTGCTGCTCTTTGGGATGGTCAGTTAAGTGAGGAAGTTAAGAGCGATCGCCTGCAAAGACTCAATCATCTAGTCGGGACTAAAGCAGAAGAGCGATCTCGACGTTATCTTGGTCGAGTCGAAAAGATCTTGGTTGAAGCCAAAAATCACAAAGATCCTACTCAAGTAATGGGTAGAACCCAGGGCAATCGCTTAACCTTTTTTGCTGGCGATATCGAGCAGCTTAAGGGCAAAATTGTCGAGGTGAAAATAACTGAGGCTAGGGCTTTCAGTCTTACTGGGGAGATGGTTTAGGAATTCGGAGTTCAGAATTCGGAGTTCAGAGTTCAGAGTTCGGGATCCGTTTTCACTCCTTCTCGGATAGTTACAGATCTCTGGGGATAAAGTTGATATTTTTTTCTAGAGCTGCAATATAGTCGCTGATGCTGTGGTCTTCGATTTTATCGACCCCTGGTTTTGGTAATGCTTCTAAAATTCCTTCAAAGCGATCTAGAAACTGATTCCACCAATGAATATCGGTATGGATTTCTTTATTTTTATCGATGTAGACAAAAGTGCCTGTGTGAGAATAACCCATTAATCTTTGAGGAATACGGGTGACGATATCGTTATTGTTTTGAAAGCGAAAAATACGTCCTCTCGCTTCAACATTGATATTTCTTGCCATGGTGCGATCTACACAGCGAGGCTGTCCAAAGGTATAGAGTCCATTCCAGGGTTGATCTTCATCTATGCGTTCGGCTGCGGCTAGGGTTGCCAAAGCGCCGCCAAGACTGTGACCAGTAAGCCAGAGAGTTTGATGATTGTCCTTGAACTGATCAATTGTGGCTAACATTTCATCCCAAACGTCTTCGAGTGCGTTTTGAAAACCTCGATGAACTCGCCCCAAGTTATGGGGAATTGCTGGCAAGTTGAGATTATCGAGCCAGTCTTGCCACTCATTCGTTCCTCGAAAAGAAGCGATGATAAAGTTTTCACTTTGAGCGACAAAACTTTGAGTACTGTTTTTATTAAAAGTCTTGATTTTGGTAAATAAATTACCTGAACTATCCCAAGAATTGAGAGCTTCAAAAATTTTAGATTCATCAATTGTCGATTTGTCATCAGCGATCGCTTTATAGGCTAGTTGAGATGCTTGGGCTAGCCAATAGGCATTCTGAGGAGAATAGCGAGTAGTATCCCATTTAAACTCAAAGTTAGGAAGCATAGGTTTGTCCTTTACTAGCTGGATAGATATACCTATTTTTTACTCTCTACTTTTAATCCTTATCTATGTAATTTGGCACAATTCGTAATATTACAAATGTAGCAATAATCTTAGTTAGGCGATCGCTCAACCCAACTGAGGCAAATTTAAATTAGGTTCTAATCACAAAGAAAGCTATCATCGCAACTAGTTGGTAAACTGTCTTTCACTTTTAACTTGTTTTAGATGGCTACTTATCAAAATCGAGAAGCTTTTATTCCCTTGAGCCGCCAAGCTCTTATTGATCTGTGTCTATCAGATGGTTTGTTACCTTCCCACGAGCAGGAAGATTTTCAAGAATTTTGTCGAATTCTGGCTTCCTATTATCATTTTCAGTTTCATAGTTATCTAGAAAACATCAAGCAAAACTACGCGCCTTTTAATCCTGATCGAACTAAGTCGGATTTGGTTACAGAGAAGGATGACACAGAGGAGGAGGACAAAGCACCCGCAGAAGTCACAACTCCAGAAGAGGATGCTATCAATCAGGCGCAAATGACTAAAAACCTGATTGCAGACTTCACTACTGTGTTAGAAAAAGCTAACTATTTTCCCTTATCTGAAGGCGTACTCAACCGAGCTTTAAACGAAGATTCCCTGTTTAATCTGAAAACAGAAGTTGATTTTGATGATTTCGCCGAAATGGTTTGCTATTGCCAAGGGGATATTCACGATACGATTCAGATCAAAAAACTCTGGAAAACCAAAGAAAAAAAGATTGATATTTTTGAGCGAGTGGTTTTGTTGATCAAGTTCAAATCTGAAGAGCACTTTATCCAAAAACCCACTCCACAAACCGAACTGACTTTTAAACCTGGCTCGATTTATATTTACCTCTACAAAAACTTATCTAAGCTGGATCTAGAGTTTATTTTTCCTAATGTGAAAATGAGCATGAACTGGAAAGATCGTCTCTTTTTTGGTGTGCCTGCCATTGGGGCGGGGATTGCTTTAATTATTAAAATCCTGCCTCAACTGTTGTTGATCGCTGCGGTATTTTTCTATGTGTTTTGGGGCGGAATTCCTCAAGATATTATTCCGGTGAGTGAGGCTGAAATTAAAAATATTACGCCGCTGTTGGTAACTAGTTTGTCTTTGCTGGCTACTCTAGGAGGTTTTGCTTTCAAGCAGTATAACAGCTATAAAAATAAGCAAATTAAGTTTCAAAAAAATATTACCGAAACCCTCTTTTTTCGGAATATGGCGAGTAATGTGGGGGTGTTTCAATATCTAATTGATGCGGCAGAAGAAGAGGAATGCAAACAAATAATTTTGGTCTATTATCATTTGCTTACTAGCTCAGTAGACCTAAATGCTCGGCAGTTGGATGATGCGATCGAAGAATGGATGTCTGCAAAAACAGGACACAAAATTGATTTTGATATCGAGAAGACTCTCTCTAGTTTGGCTGCTATTCGCGGCAAAATTGGAATCGGTTTTAATAATCAAAGAGTAGGTGAAGAAATTTCTTTGCTGAATCGCAAGGAGCAAAATCAGTTAGAGGTTATTCCTTTGGATCAGGCAATGCGAGTGATCGATTATGTTTGGGATAATGCTTTTGATTATTGAGAGAGTTAGGTTAGTGGAGATCGCACCGCTAAAGACTAAAAATATCCTCATAGATATCTGCCATTGTTAAAGTTAAACCAATAGAATCTAGATTCAGCGAATCGTCTTTCCCCAAGGTTTCTATTGTCCAGTTATTGTTATCTCGACGATAAACCTCCACTTTAATTTCAGATTGAGAGACCAAAACATATTCTTGCAAGCTTTCGATAGTTTGATAATTGAGTCGCTTTTCTCTTTTATCAGTAGTTTCGGTCGAATCGGAAAGGATTTCCACAATTAAATTAGGTCTGGTTTTAAAGTATTTCTGATTGTCACTGGGTTCACAGGTAACTAGAAGGTCAGGATAGTAAAAGATATCTGCTTGTTGAGTCTCAATCTTTATTTTCATATCTGCGACAAAAGATCGACAAGAGCCACCACGGAGATGAGGGCGTAACAACGCGAAAATGTTACCAGCGATTAAGTTATGTGCCTCACTAGCACCAGCCATAGCATAGATTTGACCTGCCACGAATTCATGGCGGATGTCGCCGTCTTGCTCGAATTTGAGGTACTCTTCAGTGGTTAAGAGGTTTAGGGGAGATCTCATAACTTCACTCTTAGAAAAAGTTTATTCTTCTCTATTATCCTAAAGCCATTAGCAAAAGAGACGATAATATCTAAAAAAAGAGGAACTCAGAAGTAGATAAGCTAATCGAAAACCAGAAAAGAGACGTAATCACTTACGCCTCCTGCTTGGTCGAAATCTATTATTTGCGATGAGCAATTATTGAGGTAATAGCCACTCTTGCATTCCTTCAGGAGCTTTCGCCTGATCCAGAATTTGAGTTAACTGCGCTCCATCTAAAACCTCTCGGTCTAGCAAAATTTGAGTAGTAGATTCTAATAGCTCGCGGTTTAGCTCTAAGATTTTTCTAGCCATTTGGTGAGCTTGGTCAATATTATTTTTTACCAAGCGATCTATTTTGGTCGCAACTTCTCCACCGACAGAACGCCTGGAAGTCGAGTTATTGAGAAACTGGCTGTTTTCCTTAGCAAAGGCGATCGGCCCGAGGTCTTTGCTCATGCCGTATTGGGTAATAGCTTTTTCGGCTAACTCGGTTGCTTTTTGGATATCGTCGCTCGCCCCTGTGGATACTTTCTTGAAGACAACCTCTTCGGCTGCTCTACCTCCTAAGAGTGTGGCAATTTGTCCTCTTAACTCATCCTCTAGCATCAAGAAGCGATCTTCTTCGGGCATTTGTAGTGTATAACCAAGCGCACCCAGACCACGAGGCACAATCGAGATTTTGGTAACCTTGCTACCTCCTGGCATCAATGCACCCACCAAAGCATGTCCAACTTCGTGATAAGCCACTGTCTTGCGTTCTGTGTCGGTCAAAATTCGCGATCGCTTTTCTAAACCAGCAATAATCCGCTCCATCGCTTCCGAGAAATCTGCCATTAAGACCGCTTGGCGGTTATTGCGAGCAGCCATCAGCGCAGCTTCGTTAACCAAGTTTGCCAAGTCTGCCCCTGCAAATCCAGAAGTTTGACCTGCGATTAAGGTTAAATCAACATCTTCTCCGAGAATCACTTTTTGGGAATGGACTTGCAAGATTTCAATTCTGCCCTTTTTATCGGGTCTGTCCACTAATACTTGGCGGTCAAAACGACCAGGACGGCGTAAAGCAGGATCTAAAATCTCTGGGCGGTTAGTTGCCGCAATTAAAATAACTCCCTCGTTACCTTCAAACCCATCCATCTCGGTTAAAAGTTGGTTGAGGGTTTGCTCTCGCTCATCATTACCCCCATTGGGGTTGTTGCCCCGAGATTTGCCAATCGCATCCAACTCATCGATAAAGATAATACAAGGAGCTTGACGTTTAGCCTGGGCAAACAAATCTCTAACCCGAGATGCACCCACACCCACATAAACCTCGACAAATTCTGATGCAGACATGCTCAAGAAAGGAACTCCTGCTTCCCCTGCGACTGCCTTGGCTAGCAGAGTTTTACCCGTACCAGGGGCGCCAACTAACAGCACTCCTTTAGGGATTTTTGCGCCAATTTGCTTGTACTTTGCGCCATTTTGCAGAAAATCAACTACCTCTTGTAGTTCTTGTTTCGCTTCGGCTACTCCAGCTACATCAGCAAACTTAACTCCCGTTTTGCCCTGTTCATAAACCCTGGCTTTACTTTTGCCTAGACCGATACCACCGATGCCGCCACCGGCACCAGCTCCCGCAAGTTTAGTTAACCAAGCAAATGCTCCCACCAAAACTCCTGTAGACAGTAGCATCGCAATCAGGCTAGCGGTATCTTCGCTATTTTGGGCAGAGATTGTGTAGGTAACTTGATTGGTTGTTAAGACTTTAATTAAGTCTGCTCGGTTTTGCTCTGCTTTGGTATAAAACTTTTGAGCGCCAAACTCATCTTTAAGACTATATTCAAGACGACTTGGTTTAATGACTACATGGTTTACTTGTTGCGCTTCAACGTGGTCAATAAAAGTGCTGTAAGCTGATTGCGAAATAGTACTAGTTTTCATGGCAAAATAGATAACAACCTAAGCAATAAACCAAGTTCTTTTAGTATTCTTGGAGTTGCTCACTAACCTTATTCTCAAGGTAACTAGAAATCTAGCAAAGAAGGGATAGCAACACTCTTTAGCGTAAATCCCGTAAATTATTAGTCAATATTTACGGTTCTCCACTCAATCTTTTCTGGTTATTACTAATCAAAATAAAAGAAATTTGATTAGTTTTTTCCGAAATTTAATCTCACAAAGATAGGATATGAGCTAGAGTTTGCCTTACTAAGCAAACGAGAAACTGTTTTGGGTTGAGGATAAAGTTCATGTCTCCAGAAATAATTACAATCGCGGTAGGGCTAGTTATTCTCTGGCTATTATTGACTTGGGTCTTTAAAGTCGTAAAGGTAAGTATCTCCACAATTTTTATGATTGGTCTTATTTTGATTATCCTGCAAGTTGCCTTTGGGATTAAACATCAACAACTATGGCAAGAACTAACCCAATTGATTCAGAGCTTGATCAAAAATTAGCGTTCTTGGTAAATAAATCTCTAGGCTCAAGTGAGTTTGGCAAGGATTTGCTTGAAGGATAATTGTCATGGGATTGAGCAAGACAAGGTGGTAATTGCTGCTAACTTTTTAAAATCCCATAGATTTAAAGATTAATTGCAAGATGGCAGAAATGAGTTTGAGCGGCTATGCTAGGGGGCAAAATCCCCTCTAATCAATACCTGTTGTAGCTCTCATGTCTTCTCCTTCTCAAGAAAAAAAAAGATTTAGCATTGTCCATAAGCCTTTTGAGCAGGGTAAAGTAAATCTGTTTAATCCACCGAAAAAAAATCCTAATGGTCATGTCGCCTCCTCAAAAATATGGGATGAAGATTTGCCTGACGGCTCTGGCTCGGCAATAACGAATAACCTTGAAGACATCTACGATGAAGATATTTGGGATTCTTCTGAGGAACTTGAAGATCAACAACTCGAAGATCGACAAATAGATAATTCCGTAAGTAAGTTTCCCTCTTTTTTGAACTCTTGGAAAATTGCTGCTGCGGCAATCATTATTTTAGGAAATGTTTCGGCTGTATCTATTCTGATGTGGCATAAACACAAGATCGCGATCGCCGCCTCTACACCTAACACTAATTCCCCTGCCTATACTTCTGGTCAAACCAATTTAGCTAAGCAAGAATTCCAAGAACTTAACCTAAATTCTCTCAAAAATATTGAAGCGCAAAGCAGAGATATTATCGCAAGTAAGACAACAGACAGTGCTAATCTGCCTTTGGCAATCCCTCCTACCAATATTCCCAAGGATGTTATTTTTTCTCAGTCACAAGCGAATAAAAAATACTATTATATTTTGGCTGACTATACAGGCGAAAAATCTCTAGAACTTGCCAAGTCCAGAGTTCCTAATGTTTCTTTAGTTAACTTCCCTCAAGGTGTATTCCTCTATATGGGTGCATTCGTTAAAAAAGAATCTGCCCAGGAGTTTATCGCTAGTCTTAAAGAGTCTGGCTTAGAAAGCCGAATTTATCCTCAAGAATAATTAATTTGGAATTCTCTAGTGTCAATTAAGCCTATCTCATTCTGCTGAGGAAAATAGCCTCGTATGGGATAATAGCTTGTTGATCAATATGAGAAATTAATTTAATTATTTATAATCTACAAATGACAAAAACAGCATGGGTGTTTCCTGGTCAAGGTTCTCAGAAAGTGGGGATGGGAATTGATTTAACAACAATTCCTGCGGCTCAAACTAAATTGGAGATTGCCGAGAAAATTTTAGGTTGGTCTATATTAGACATTTGTAAGGGTGACGAAGATACTTTGTCTAAGACAATTTATACTCAACCTTGCCTCTACGTAATTGAAGCGATTTTAATCGATATCTTAAGAGAAAAAGTTGGTTTTCCCCAGCTTGTAGCAGGTCATAGCTTAGGGGAATATCTTGCTCTTTATGCTGCTGGGGTGTTCGATTTTGAATCTGGTTTGAGCTTGGTGAAGAAAAGAGCTGAACTCATGGAAAATAGCACGGGTGGCAGTATGGCTGCTTTAATGAAATTTGATCGTACTCAACTAGAAGAGTTGCTTGCGCAAACCGAAGCTGTTGTTTTGGCTAATGATAATAGTGAAGGTCAAGTTGTTATTTCTGGCGAACCCACTGAAGTTGAAAAGCTAGTGAGTGAAGTTAAAGCTAAGCGAAAGGTGCAACTTAATGTTTCTGGGGCTTTTCACTCTCCTTTAATGGCAGAAGCTTCTACTCAGTTCCAGACTATTTTAGATCAAGTTACTTTTAGAGAGGCGAAGATTCCAGTTTTATCGAATGTGAATCCTTCTCCTACTTGTGATGCTGGTGAACTGAAACAACGCCTTCGTGACCAGATGACTGGCTCTGTTCGTTGGCGAGAAATTATGACCTATTTGAATGAAAGTGGTGTCGAGCAGGTAATTGAAGTTGGTCCCGGCAAGGTTTTAACTGGTCTTCTCAAAAGAGCTTGCAAAGGTGCGAAGTTATTGAATGTTGGTACTGCTGAACAGTTAGAAAGTTTGAATTAG
>CALKUU010000268.1 GCA_937996665.1 uncultured Xenococcaceae cyanobacterium
TTACTCTTCGAAACTTCACTATTTAAAAGTCTACTTGTTTTGAACCCTCTCTAAACCTTTTTTCGCCGATTCCCAGTCAGGCTTGATCCGTAAAGCTCTTTGATAAGTTGTCGTTGCTTCCTCGTACTTTTGCAACGACTCTGCAATTAAAGCCTTACCAAACCAAGATTCATAGGAATTAGGATTAACTTCGATCGCTTGGTCATAAGCCGTTGTCGCTGCACTAAAATTCCTAATTGACTTATAGGCATTGCCCAAGCCCACCAAAGCAGGTAAATAATCTTCTTTGATAGAAATCGCATTATTATAAGCATCAATAGATTGTGGGTAAAGCCTTTGCCGATAATAAACCCTACCGAGATTATTCCAAGGAACAAAACTTTGTTCAGGCGATAGCTCAATCGCTTTTTCAAAATCGGCGATCGCTTCAGGAAACTTGTCTAAATTGGCATAGGCATCGCCCCGATTGTTCCACGACCACACATATTCGGGGTCAAGAGCGATCGCCTGATCATAGGCTAGCACCGCAGATTCATACTGCTTGAGATTATCAAAGGCTAGTCCTTGGCAATTTCTCAACTGAGGACTTTGATAATAGTTCAATGCTTCCTGACAGGTCTTTAGGGCATTCTCATACTGCTTTAATTGGTTATAAGCCCTAGCTTTTTGTAACCAAACCTGCTGAAAATTCTGAACCTGCCGCTTAGATTTAGGTAATTTTCTTAGTCCTTCATCATAAAACTGGATTGCCTTTTTGTATTGACGATTTTCTAATTTGAGATCACCAGTATAAAACTCTAAAATTGCTGCTCGTTGAGCCCATTGCGCCAGAATAAACAAAGATATCCCCAGCAGAAAAGGCAAAACCAACAGATACAAATGCCAAGATTTAAACCTATTTTTTCTCCGTAGTTTCTTAACAGAGTTAATAACCTGATTTGCCGAAGCATAACGCTTCTTTTGCTCCAAGCAAGTCATCTTATTCAAAATCTTAATTAGGCTTGGATGAACCTGAACATCCTGAGACCATAAAATCTCGCCAGTCTCTGTGCTCATGCCCAACCGTTGAGGGACAATACCAGTTAAACAATGAATTGCCGTCATTCCTAGGGCATAAATATCACTAGCATAAGTTGCTCTACCCGCTATTTGCTCTGGAGGAACATAGCCGAGATTACTGTATAAAAAATCTTCGGTAAAATCGCCAACCACCAGATCATTAATACCTTGAAAGTTATTAAGAATAAACATATTGTTATCCTTTCTTTGCAGCAGACTAGACGGTTTGATGTTGCCGTGAATAATTTGCTGCTTATGACAATTAGCCAGGACAGTCAAAACATCGATCAAAAGATTAATGACCGTTTCCTGCGGCAAGGTTGGCTGCTTTTTCAGGATTTGAGCAAGTGAAGAACCCTCGACAAACTCATGGACAATACCAATCGAGTCTCCATAAATAAAACATTCTACAATTTTGAGACCCTGCTGATAAATATAAACCTGATTGATGCGATTAATTTCTTTCTCCAATGCCTGTTTAATGCTTTGTAGATCAAAATTTTCATCCACTATTGGTTCAACTAACTTGAGATAGGCAAGAGGAAGATTCTCTTGCGTTGAATCTTGAACCAAATAGTTATCAATCTGCTTTTCTCCCCCCAAATAGTTCATGACCAAATAACGATCATTAACACTTGAACCTATTTTGAGCAGAGGGATAATATCATCTAAAACTTCTTGCACAGACTTGTATCTTTCTGCTGTTTTTGGCGAAGTCATGCGATCGATGATTTGAGCCAATTCATTACTAATCGAGGTTTTTTCATACCAGGAAACCATCTCATTAGTCTCGATATTTTCCCAATCTGTTGGCGTTCTGCCAGTTAAGCCATAAATTGCAGTTTTGCCCAAAGCATAAATATCACTGCTATATAGCGGTTTGCCACTATTCTGCTCTGGAGGCATATAGCCAGGCGTTCCAATCACCTGAGTCTGCACAATCTCTTGGGGAGAGTCAAATATTGCGGTGCCAATTTCTTTAACTGCGCCAAAGTCGATTAGAGAAAATCTACCATCCTTAAACCTTTTAATCAGATTGCTGGGCTTAATATCACGATGAATTACACCTTGCTGATGTACAAAATTAAGAATATTAAGAACATCATGTAAAAACTGGATCGTTTGAAATTCATTGAGAGGCGCTTTTTGAACTTCCCGATCAAACTCATTACCATCGATGAATTCTAAAACCAAATAAAACTGACTATTTTCGTCAAAATGGTCGATCAGCTCAGGAATCTGATCATGCTTTCCTAGCCAACGCAGAACCATCCCTTCGGTATCTAGCCTGTCTCTAGCATTATCCCAAATCGCTTGACTATTTAACCTTGGCTGTAACTGTTTGACAACGCACTTTCGGTGAGGAGCATTATCGACATCTCCAGAAGTATTGTTTTCAATAACCGCTAAATAAGTAGTTGCAAATCCACCACTACCTATTTCTTTAACAATTTTGTACTTTCCGCCAATAACGTCACCAGCATTGAGAACTTTGTATCCATACTTAATTTTAGAATTTTGGTATGGTTTCTCTGACGCCGAAATGGGTAAAGTGTAATCTGGATCTGACATATTAATAGAGACGCCATTTTGATAAATTCTAGCGGAGATCAAACAAAAATAAAAATAATCTGGGAGAAAGTAAAGTACGAAAATCGGAGGAATCAGACAAAAATCTGATTATTTAGGTATGTTTTGGCACTCCAATCCGTAAACTCTTTAAAATGACAGGTAATAGATGCTAACTTAATAGTTGTATTGATTATGACTCCAAATTAATGAATTTTTTCCGTAGATATATTAGTCCGTTTTTAATTCTAGCGATGTTTATTGTTGCTCTTTTAGCAGTTAGCTCCAGAGCCTTCTTAGACTCTGATATGGCAGCTCCTGCACCAATAGTGACCGAAAAAGTTGGTATGATGAAAAGTCTCCCATAATCTCGACTGCCTAAGTATAGATTCTGAATCAGTCTTGTTTTGATTGTGGAGTGATCTCAGTACAGGAACAATTAACAGTAAATAAAATCCAGCCAAGATTTCTAAATCTTTAAGCTGCGATAGCCACCTATTAAATTTTGTTTAATCCCTTCAAAATCTATAGGTTTAAGGAGAAGTCTCTTGAGCAAAAAAGAGATCAACTAAGACCTATTCAAGGTTCCTGAATATTCCCAGTATCAATCAAGATAAGTTCGACAGTCATGCATAACGATGAATTAAATTTATTAAAAACGAAAGATAACAGTCAGGCTGACTCGGAACAAAGCGGCTCTGAGGCTAGCTCGCCTGATGCCGAACAGATGTTGAGTTTATTGACTCACCCTGATTCCTCTAAGCGAATACTGGCGGCTAGGGTTTTTTGCGAGGTGCAAGAGCCTAAATCGATTCCCCATCTAATCAACTTGTTGAATGATCAATGCCCTCTAGTAAGGGTCAGTTCTGCTTATGCTTTGGGGAGAAATAGTAGTTCAGATGCGATCGCACCGCTGATTTCCTTATTGCGTGAAGATTGGAATGGCTATGTCCGTAAAGGAATTGTTTGGGCGCTAGGGAATAGCAATGATGGTCGTGCAGTCCCACCTTTAATTGAAGCCTTAAAAACCGACATCTCGTCAGTGCGACTTTGGGCAGCAAGTGGCTTAGCTCAAGTAGCTGTTTTTGAGTATGAAGATATTATTGCGGCGATTCCTCCTTTAATCGGCGGCTTAAGAAGAGACAAGATGGCTGCGGTTAGAAGCAACTGTGCTTGGGCGATCGGCAAGCTGTGTCGAGAACTACCCTCAAATGTTGTTTACGCCACCGCAATTGATTCCTTGATTGAATCTATGGTTGAAGATAGTGACTTTGGGGTTAAAGAAGATGCTAAGCTTGCCATCTTAAAAGTTGGGGATCCTCGTGGATTACGCACAATAGAAGAATTAGAATTAGAGGGATTAATTTAGTTGGTAATGTCAAAACCCTTAATTTTAGGTGTTAGTGGAGCTTCAGGGTTAATCTATGCAGTCAGAGCAATTAAATTTTTACTAGAAGCAGAATATTCAATTGAATTGGTTGCATCTCGGGCAACACAAATGGTCTGGCAAGCAGAGCAGGATATTAAGATGCCAGCGGAACCAGATCTACAAGAGCAGTTTTGGCGACAACAGGCTGGCGTCCCTAGCCAAGGTGTACTTCGTTGTCATCGTTGGGGAGATGTGGGGGCAAATATTGCCAGCGGATCTTTTCGCACTTTAGGAATGATTGTTATTCCTTGTAGTATGAGCACTGTTGCCAAAATAGCGGCAGGGTTAAGTTCTGATTTGTTAGAGCGGGCTGCTGATGTCCAAATTAAAGAAGGTCGCCCTCTTATCGTCGTACCTAGGGAAACCCCTTTTAGCCTAATCCATTTGCGTAATTTGACTTCTCTTGCCGAAGCTGGGGTTAAAATTGTGCCTGCGACTCCTGCTTGGTATCATAACCCCCAGACAATTGAGGATTTGGTCGATTTTGTCGTTGCTCGAACTCTAGATCAGATTAATGTCGATTGTATTCCCATATCTCGTTGGCAGGGACATTCGGAGAAACCATAATTCTGATCAGTTAATTATTAGTTTGACTACTAAATTTGGTTCTAACTTGAGTTTGACATTGACTATCCAATTTTTCGATAGAATCTAGAGGAGTTTGAACTGTCGGCTCTAGTAATGTGGTGGAAACTTAAATCATGAATCGCTTCAAATTAGTTGTGTTGTTAATTTTGGCTGGTATTGTTGGCATTTTATTTGTCCAAAACCAACAATTATTAACCCTTAAACTCTTTTGCCCAGAACCGACAAGTGAAGCTTGTTTTTTCTTATCGCCAGAACTATCTTTAGCTGCCTGGATTGGATTGTTTGCGATCGCAGGAATCTTATCTAGTTTAATCGGACAGTTGTTAAATCAGGCTGCATTACCAAAAACAGTAGTTCCCAAAAGTGTCACGAGTAAGCCGAAAGAACAACCCTATTCTCGAACTAAATTTTCAAAAAACAAAGCCAAAAAATCAGGCTTTAACAATTCAAATTCTAGTGCTCCCCAAAAAGCACCGAAAAACGATAATAGTTCTCGAAAAAATTCAGCAGCTACAGACTGGGAAGAAAAACGCAGCGAAAACTGGGAAGAAGATAAATCTTCGGAAACAACTAAAAGTCCTCAAAAAGACAGGGTTGTAACTCAAGAAACCAAAACGCAGGTAAAACCACCAACAAAATCAACTAGTTCCGACTCAGTTTATTCTTATAAATTTTCTGAATCGTCTAAAAACAAACCCACGGAATCAACAGAATCGAATAAAAACAAAACCGATGATGTTTATGATGCTAACTACCGCACGATTAATAACCCGCCGCCGAAAAACGTAACTCCTCAAGAAGAGAATGATGAAGAGTGGATTTGAAAAGAGTCTATTTTGAATTCGGCGATCGCAATTTAGCCTAAACTTATCATCAAATACAACTTGATCGACACAATGCCCTTTAAATAGCCAGCTAACAAGCAACCTCTACTTAGATGCTTGTAGTGAGAAGATCTTCTCTCAATTCTCTTGACTCTTGCTTAACCGCTCCAATTCTGGCTGCCTGTTGGAGCTTAATAAAAGCCTCAAAGTCCTCAAGTTCATACTTGTTCTTCAACATCAACTTAAGTTCTTCCTCCGCCTCTAGAGTCAAATAACCCGTCTCAATAGCCTCTTCAACTACCTCACGTATTCGTACCACTTTTTTAACCTCAAATAAACAATTTACTTTATGAAATCTTCGTATTAATAAAATGCGGCTCCAGCAATATTACTTAGAGCTTAGAAAAATTAGTTCTTTAAAATTAAGCAAACGTTAATTTCGTTGCTTAGTAATATTTATATCACCTTTTATGAAATTTTAATAAAACAAAAGTAAAGTTTATGTGATCTAAGTAACTTTTTAAGTAATTCTGCTTATGTTTTATGGATAATTAAGTGTGATCACCAACACTTATTTGGTCATCTAATAGTTATATGTACCAGTTTTAGACCAGTAACATTGTTTTTAGAATTCATCAAGACAATTTCCTTTGCTGAAGACGAAAAACTTAGTAGACAAGGAGGAAACCCTTATAGAAAAAAGATAGTAGGTTTTTTTCTTAATTATGGTTATTAGAATTTTAGATTTTAAATTCGGACATTTTTTTTGACAAAAGCTTTATTTTTATGAAGAAAGTTTAATCAAACTTGATTGATACAAAATCGATACAAATTAGCAAAAATCATTTGACTAGAAAACTCACAAAATTTGACCAAGCGAAAAACAATTTCTCCTAATTATGTTGATGACACTTGCGGTATTTCTTACCACTACCACACCAACAGTCAGCATTCCCTTTTAGAACTAAATCTGGCAGGATTTCACCATCAAGATAAAACCATCTCTGATTTTTTTTGATAAACCTAGAGCGCTCGTGATGCTGTCTTGGCTCATCCACCTGAAAAGCTGCGACAAACTCAACAAAACCAACCTGATCCTGTTTTTTTCCTTGTTGGGTACTAACCACCGTCAGACCAAGCCAAGTAGTTTTTTGCATTGTCTTAGCTAATTCCTGCTCGTCTGTGCTCCGATCTTCTGGGGGAATAGCAGTGTCAAGAAGATAAGGAATCTCTTTCTGACAAAAAGCAGAATAGCGAGACCTCATTAATTGCTCAGCAGTATTGGGCAATTTTTTGCCAGATAAATACGGCTCACAACAATATTGATATTTTTTCCTGCTGCCACAATAACAGTCGGTTCTTTGAATCATTCGCACCAAATTCCATAATTTAGACCATATATTAATAGTCTAATTTACCCTTAAGAGAATAGCAGAAAGGTCTCAATTGCTACGCCATAGCAAATTCAAATTAATCACAACAAAAGTTTGGGGTTTCAGCCCAGTTATCTAAGCGAAAAATCTGCCTTTAGCTAGTCCCGCCCAAGCAGGATAACAAGCTTTCGCCCATTAATAAATTCAAGCAAGCTCCTAACTCCTAACTCCTAACTCCTAACTTCTAATTCCTATCAAAATAAAATTGACTAACTATTAATTACTGGGAACTAGTTTTTGAACCTGAATAATTTTCTGATTAATCTGTTTTAGATGAGGGTTAAGTAATTGAGCAGCTTTATAGGCAGCTAATGATTTGGTCCAAATTTTGAGATTTTGAAAAACCTCTCCCAAATAGTAATGCGTCCAAGCAGAGCCAATTTTATTCAACTTGATTGCTTCTAAATAATATTCTCGTGCCGAGAAAAAATAACCCAATTCTAGACAGACATTCCCTGCGTTATTGAGTAACCAATAATTAGCTGGCTTAATTTGCATCGCTTGCTGATAATACTTTAGAGAAGTATTCCATTGTCGTAACCGAGCAAAAATATTCCCTAAATTAAAATAGGCTTGCCAACGACACTCTTCGCTATCCAAACTTTCTAGATAAAATTTAATTGCCATCGCAAAATCTTTTTTTTGCTCACAGACTTGGGCAATTTTATAGGCATATTCAGAAAAACTCGGCATTAACCTTTGTTCATTTAGCCTTTGATCATTAAGATCGATCGCCTGTTTAAAATAGTTAAGAGCCTGATCTATTTGTTGTAAATTATAAAAGCACTGACTCAACTTAAAATAGATTGCACTGTTGGTCGGTTGCATTCTCAATGCCTGTAAATAGTAGCCAACTGCCTCTTGATAGTCGTAGTTAGCAAAATAGTTGTTTGCCTGGTCTAAACATAATTGCCAATAAGCCTTTTGCTCATCTAATTTCTTGGCACATTCAAAATAGAGAGTCGCTTCCAAAGTTTGCTCAACTTCGTTGAGGACTTGAGCCAAATTAAGATAAGCCGATTGATATTTAGAATCAATCGCGATCGCTTTTCGATATTGAACTATGGCATCTTGCCATTGATTTCGATCTTTGTGTAAGTTTCCTAAATTATTATGAGCGATCGCTGATAACTTAGCCAGATGAGTAATGGCAGGAGCTACAAACTTGTTGGACTTGACAGTTATTTCTCTACAAGTTTCAAAACTCGCCAACTCCGATCTTTCTGAACGATTTTGAGGTTTAGGAGATAGAACCTGAAACCTTAAATCAGCCTGAGACTTTAAATCAGATTGATGGCGACAGAATTTGACATAGTTTTTGCCAAGATCACTCTTTTGCCCTGAGTTGAGAAGAGACTGATTAACTGATTCCGTCGCTGATTTATAGTCCACAGTAATTACTTGGTATTTTTTTTGATTGGCTGAACTGACACGATTTCAAGCTAGAAATTGGCACTAAAATAATGGTGAGATATCAATCAAAATGAAACCTGTTTACCTTTTGCGGTCTTAGATTAATTAACTTCGAGTAAATTACCTTTCTTTTCACCTTTTGTAATTATCATTCTGGCTGAAACCAGAATCCTCTAACTTTTGAGAAGTACTTTTCAGTGAAATTACTGAATTTATTTCAGCGTCAGGCTAACAAAACTTTTCTTATATGTCAGCTTAAATTTTTTTTATTCGCCTTTCTTAACAAGAAGATATAAATAAAAATAATTTGTAACTATTTGGTGACAATAATTAAATATGAGATTAAATTAGACCCAAAGTAATTCTGATTGCAGAGGAGCAGAAGCTTGAATTGGAAGTTAAAACTAGCTGATTGGCTATCCGATGGGTTATTGGGAAAATATCAAAACCAAATAAACTTGTCTCAAACAAAGCTCAATCAACGTGAAATTACAATTGATAGCTTGAGATCAGAACTACAACAAGCATTAAGAGATTCAGAACGTCTTCAGGCTCAATTGAGTATGAGTGAAGGCTTTCAAGTAGAACTAGGAGAAGCAAAGGTAGAGCTTCAAACTGTGAAGTCTCAGGCAGAAAATTCCCAATATGAATTAGAAGTTACTAAAAATAATCTGGAAGTAGCAGAACTAAAACTACAATCGGCTTTAGATGAATTAGCAGATTCAAAAAAATGGTTAGAACAAATCGATACACCAATCCAAGTTATCGAAATTAAGAAGTTACTTCCCAAAGGAGAATTTGAGGCTTTATGGGGCTTTGGACTAGGAACGCCTAAATCTGGATCTACTATATCTGGTGGCGCGATTATGATTAAGGGCTGGGTTCTAGGTAGAAAGTCTCCAGTAGATAAAGTTCAAATAACTTACGAAGACAAAACGGTTTCTGAGTTTAAAACTGGACTAGCTCGTCCAGCCATCATGCAACAATACCCAGATATTCCAACTGCTGGAATATCTGGGTTTGAGTCTATTTTCTCAATTGTCGGAATTGAACCAGAAACAGAGTTTATTCTTAAAGTAGTTCTAGAAGACAAGAGTATTATTCCTCTGTGTGCAATCTGTCTTCAAAAAGAAAGTTAAATATCGGTTGCTTTCTGGAGATAAATTTAGAGTAAATATATTTAAGAAAGAAAGCTTACCAATCAAGGGACGATTTTAATTTCATTATTGAGAATAAAGTAGAGTGTTCGATTTTTTGCCAGCCTTTTTGCTATTAAGAATACTGCGCATACAAGCGTTTTTGAGCCTCTTCTAAAGGAACATCTTCAATATGAGTGGCAATTGTCCATTCATAGCCAAAGGGATCTTTCAGTTTTATCAGGCGATCGCCCCAAAACATATCTTGTACTGCTTGCTTAACCGTCGCTCCAGCAGAAATAGCTTTAGCCGCAAAAGCATCCACATCTTCAACATAAACAAAGATACTCACAGGGGAACCACCATAGTGGGATGGATCTTTAAAACCCATCTTCAGATCTGAACCACCCAGCATAATAATAGAATTACCAATTCGAATCTCTGCATGACCAATACTGCCATCAGGCATAAGCAAGCGCATATTTTCAGAAGCGCCAAATGCTTTGAGGTAAAAAGCGATTGCCTCCTCTGCATCAGGAACAACAAGATAGGGAGATACAGAATTATAGCCGTCGGGAATTTTCTTAACTGACATAGGGACTTTTGTAAGTAACTAGATCGGACAGGGCAATTTTAAGTTGCTTTCTCGATAAGGAAATTATGATTGTAGAAAAAATTTTAGATAACCAATAATTATTTTCTACTTCCAGGCAAAGGGTTACAAGAATTCAATTTTTATCAATCCTTCACAACAATACAAATTTAGAATTGAGACAGGAAATCTCCTAATTCTGGCTAAGTTGGAGGCTAGCAAAATCAAACAACTCAGTATCAGCTAATTGAGAAGGAGCGATATTCTGTAAACTACGAAAAATACTATCGATCCTGCCCGGAGACTCTTGTTCCCAGGCTTGCAGCATGGCTTTAATTTTTCCTCGTTGCAAATTTTCTTGAGAACCACAGAGATTACAAGGAATAATTGGAAAATCTCTGGCGTTGGCATAACGAATAATTTCCCGTTCTGCACAGTAGGCTAATGGTCTAATGACAATATTTTTTTGGTCGTCACTTAATAATTTAGGGGGCATTGCTTTTAATTTACCGCCATGGAACATATTGAGAAATAAGGTCTCAACCATATCATCACGATGATGCCCAAGAGCGATTTTGGTTGCCCCTTCTTCTTGGGCAACTCGATACAAAATACCTCGACGCAATCGCGAGCAAAGACCACACATCGTTTTGCCTTCAGGAACTACGCGAGTGACAATACTATAGGTATCTTCTTCGACGATGCGATAGTTGACGTTTAAAGATTCTAGATATTTGGGTAAGGTGTCTTGGGGAAAGCCTGGTTGTTTTTGATCGAGATTGACTGCCAACAGTTCGAAGTTAACTGGGGCTTTGCG
>CALKUU010000269.1 GCA_937996665.1 uncultured Xenococcaceae cyanobacterium
CACCCATACAGTCTTATCTGGTGGGGCGGGGATGATTGCTGCGGGGTTATTGAGTTGGTACAACAAGGGCATTATTGAAGCTGAAGCTCTAATTAACGGTTCTTTGGCTGGCTTGGTAGGCATTACGGCTGGTTGTAATGCAATATCTACTCCTTTGTCCATGATTACTGGCGCGATCGCAGGAATTCTGATGCTGAGCGTAACTAGTTATCTGGAGAAGTTACGCATAGATGATGGAGTAGATGCCATAGCCATTCATGGTTTTGCTGGAGCTTGGGGAACACTTGCCGTTGCTTTATTTGGTAATTTAGAGCTGATTGGCACTGGTTTAAGCCGACACCAGCAAGTTTTGGTTCAGCTTTTGGGTATTGGGGTCTGTTTTCTGTGGAGTTTTGGCATTGCTTATTTAGTTTTGAGCCAAATTAATCGAATTTTGCCTTTGCGCGTCTCCGTACAAGAAGAAGAGATCGGCTTAAATGTCTCTGAACATCAGGCAAAAACAGAGTTGTATTCGATTTTTCAGGTTATGGATACTCAAACAGCAACTCAAGATTTTAGCTTGCGAGTTCCCGAAGAACCTTTTACGGAAGTGGGCAAAATTGCTCGTCGCTACAATCAGGTCATGGCATCTCTAGAAAGTTATGCGCTAGAAATCAATGACTTGAACCGCAATCTAGAAAAAAAAGTAGCAGATCGCACTCAAGAATTAGCACAAGCCAATCAAGAGCTAACTAAAGTCAATGATAAACTCACCAAACTAGATAAGCTCAAAGACGAGTTTCTCGCCAATACTTCTCACGAATTACGCACCCCTCTCAATAGCATTATTGGTTTGAGTGAGTCTTTGATCGATGGAGCTGGGGGGCGAATTTCTGAATATGCAGCTTCCAACTTAGCGATGATTGCGAATAGCGGCAGGCGACTCTATAGCTTAGTTAGCGATATTCTCGATTTTTCCCAAATTCTGCACGACAATCTGAGCCTAAATCTGAAAGCAGTGGGCTTACGGGAAGTGGTAGAAATTGTTCTTTTGCTCTGCCGTCCTCTGCTGGGGAATAAACAATTGCAACTAGTAAATGCGATCGCCGAAGATATGCCCCCGATTGCAGCAGATGAAAATCGTCTGCAACAAATTTTTTATAATCTGTTGGGCAATGCGATTAAATTTACTGATCAGGGCAAGGTAGAAGTAAGCGCCTTCACAACTAAAGTCGAGGCAGAACCTTTTGTTACCGTAACGGTTAGTGATACCGGAATTGGTATTCCCGAAGTCAAGCGCGATCGCATTTTTGATTCTTTTACTCAGGTAGAAGGTTCAGCCGCAAGGTCTTATGAAGGTGTTGGCTTAGGACTAGCCGTAACGAAAAAGCTAGTAGAATATCATGGCGGCAATATTTGGGTAGATTCTATAGAAGGAGCAGGTTCTAATTTTAGTTTTACTCTACCTCTTGCCAATACCCAAAAACTCAAGACAGTAAGCAAAATCGAAGTTTTTCAAGAGAATCTATTAACCAAAAATTCTCAGCCTCAAATTCCGAGCCTAGAAGTAAACCAAGACATTGAAAATCAAGATTCAGAATATAGTTATCGGGTTTTGATTGTTGATGACGACCCTGCTAACTTGCAGGTGCTAATTAATAATCTTTCGTTGGCAAATTATGAAGTGGCACAGGCTAGTAGTGGTCAAGAAGCTCTAGAACTACTAGCCAATGGTTTAGATCCAGATATCGTTTTATTAGATGTAATGATGCCCAACATGACTGGGTTTGAAGTGGCAGCAACATTGAGAAAAACCTATTCACTAGATCGCCTACCAATTTTACTTCTGACTGCCAAAACCCAAGTTAAAGATATTGTCACAGGTCTAGATGTTGGGGCAAACGATTACCTGAGCAAACCAATTTCTCGTCGTGAATTAGTAGCTAGGATTCGCACCCATACAAACTTGCGTCGCCTCCAAACAGAAAATCAAAGACAGACCGAAGAAATCCAAACAGCTAAAGACAAGCTCTTAGAATACAATCGCAATCTCGAAAAAACTGTAGCGGAAAGGACTGCTGAGCTGAGACAAACTCTCGAAATTCTCAAAGATACTCAACTTGAGCTGGAATTAGAAAATTCTTTACTTAGAAGTGATAGCGAATCGATTGTCTATAACTATCAAGTCGGGGGCAGTTTGCCAATGGATTCCCCTACTTATGTAGTTCGGCAAGCAGATCGCCATCTTTATCAGGCACTCAAACAAGGAGAATATTGTTATGTTCTTAACTCTCGGCAAATGGGTAAATCTAGCTTAAGAGTGCAAATTATGAAGCGTTTGCAAGCAGATGGCTATTTATGTGTGGCAATCGATCTTTCCGAAATTGGCAACCAACAAGTAACTGCCGACCAATGGTATGCCGGTTTTGCTTACAGCTTAGTTAGCCCAATTCCCCAGATAACTCTCAAAGAGATGCGTAGTTGGTGGCGCGAACATGATTTTTTGACCCCTGTGCAGCGTTTAGGGGAGTTTATTGAAAGGGTAATTTTAACGAAGGTAAGCGATCGCTTAATTGTTTTTATTGATGAATTAGATAGTATTCTTAGCCTAAATTTTCCCCCAGATGATTTTTTGATTTTGCTGCGTACCCTGTTTAATCAAAGAGCCGATCACAAATTATTCAACCGTCTTACTTTTGTCCTTTTGGGGGTGGCGACTCCCTCTCAGCTAATTCAAGATAAGCACCGAACTCCTTTTAATATCGGACGGAGTATTCCTTTAAATGGATTTAAAATTCACGAAGCCCAACCCTTAATTCGCGGTTTTAATGATCGATTCAACAGTCCGCAAGTTGTTCTCAAGGAAATTATTTCTTGGACGGGAGGACAGCCTTTTTTAACCCAAAAAATTTGTCAAATAATTGGGAGCATCAATAGACCAATCGAAGATGAATTGCAATTTATTCGCGATCTTATCCACAGCAAAATTATTGCTAATTGGGAAACTAACGATGAACCAGAACATTTGAGAACTATCCGCGATCGCCTTTTACAAAATCCGGATCGCATCCCAGCATTACTAAGTAAGTATCAGAAAATTCTTGAATATGGCAGCATATCTTTCGATAACAGCACCGAAACTAGTGAGCTCTTACTTTCGGGCTTAATTAAACAAGATGGCGATCGTCTAATTATTAGTAACCGTATCTATGCGGCAATCTTCAACTCAGAATGGGTTCAATCCGTTATTGGTTAATAATAGCTGCGAGGGTACGAACATAGATTTCACAAGCTTGATAATTTATCTTTG
>CALKUU010000270.1 GCA_937996665.1 uncultured Xenococcaceae cyanobacterium
TTTTCCTTAGTCAAAACAAAAACATTACCCCGATTACCCCTACCAATCCTCATATCTTCATCAAGGTAAGTCGTCTCTAACCAACCATTTTGCTCGCGATTATCAATCCCAAAATCAAGAGGCAAAAATTTCTTGCCATTCTCTAGCTGAGCAATAAAGCTACTAGGAGATTTGTAGTTAAACAGCCTTTGCAAACCAATAATAGAGCGATCAAACATGACATTGATTCTCTTTTCTGAAGTTGGCTCAAACTTAGCAGCAACACTGACCACACCTTCTAAAAAAGGCATCCCCACAACCTCGGCAATGTTATAAACCTTAGCCTCGGCGGTACGAATGCACTGATAAATTTCCCCTAACTTAAAAAAAGGAAACCGGTCTAGCCCTAGAATACTTTTACTATTCGTATAGAGCAGTCGCCAGTCTCCTTCGAGTAGTTCTGTTGCGGATAATGGCTTAGGGGTAGGATTACAATCCTCCAGCTCTTGGATTGCAGAAAGAACCCGAACTTTATCCATCTCATTAGCCAACAAACCACGATTTTTGCCAGCTATTGTTTCTAACAGTTCTGCTTTCTTAATCATCTAAACTTGATCCTCGACTTGTCCCCTTGCCATTATTCTACAGAGAAACATTCTTAAGTAATCCCAGATATCAATAGTTACATAAATTATTCTGATTTTTCAGATAAGTAATTTGATAACCAGGATATTGAGTTTCCAGAAGAAGGTGGAGGAGCAGGAAGAGAAGCTTGCTCTTGACCATCTAAGTCGATTTTTTCGTTAGTCTCACCGACTACCTTAACGACTTCGACACCAGCCTGTTCTAGAACAACTCTGGGAGTAGGAAAATTAGATTCAATTCTTTTCACTAATACTTTGCCATTAGAGATATATTGACCAAGATCAACATAACGACTAGTAACTTCGCCTGGAGCTTGCACGATGAGCTTAACGCGATCGCCAAGTTCCACTAAACCTGTAACCAAGACATTATCAGCTATTGAAGTTGCAGATAGCTTATCTAAAGTATCGATAGTAGGAGTACTAGCCAACCTGTCTCCACTTTGACTACGGTTTCGACTATTGTTGCGCTCATTTGCTGAACGAGTTTTATTCCGACCAGCAGCTTTAGAGTCTTTGACTTCTTTTGTCTCTACTGAAGCTTTAACAGCAACTGTAGAAAAAGGGTCTCTTCTCCCTCTTATACTTCCGCGAACTCTAGATTCAGGATTTGTAGGAACTGCCAAGCCGAAAACATTTTGTTCCCTTTTAACTTGATCAGCATCGTCTATTGCTTTGGCTAGAGAGTCTTTTTTCGCTTGATCCTCTGCGGCTTTAGCCTTTCCTTCAGCCTTGACTGTAATAGGCTTACTGGCAACAGGCTCTACCTGTTTTCTTTTTTCTGTAAAAGCTGAAATATAAGAACAGCTATTAAGTCCTAAACTCAGAATACTGATTAGTGCAACAAAGGAAATTTTTTTCATTTCTATCTCTTCTATAAAATTACTGATTAGTAATGATCAGGAACTTATAAGCAACAATTTAGACTCCAAGATAACAGTTAGATTTTGAATTGGGTAGAGTAAATTTAACTGCGCCCAAACAAATTTAAAATATCAAGTAATTTCACTGATAACATCTTGTAATTCTATTTAAATTTGGCTTAATAATGTAGAAGAAAGGGATTATTTAGAACTTTTTATCCAATAAAATTATTGTTAAAATCAGACAGATAAAAACTAATTAAAGACATACAAACTGAATTTTAAAAACATCTATTCAAAAAAAAAGAACTTAGCTAGTTACACTTAAGTCCTCATTAATTGAATTGAATTAATCTCAGAAAGAGAGGTTAAAAGCTCTCAGCCAGGCATTATCGAGTCTTGATAATCTCTAACTGTATACTTTTCCACCACCCCACATAATTCCGCGAATTCCTGGCTGAATAAGAATATAGCCAGACACCGCTTCCAAATCTTCATCGGTTAGATTTCTCATCATTGGGAAAAGATCAGAACGGGTAGTATTCGGGTGAAACTCACTGATATCAGTATCACCGTCATAGGTCGTAGGATTTTTTAAATAATCTACAATTCCAGCAATATTGTCTTTAGCTGGTTCAGCATTAGCCAATACTTTGTCAGACAAATTCACATTAGGATTGGTCTTTGTTGTTCCACTTTTATGGCAATAAGAGCAGCTATCAACAAAAACTCGTTCGCCTTTTTTGACCTGCTGGAGAGTCAACACAATTTTGTCTCCAGAATCATCTACTGAGACTGTACGGTCTTCATTTGTTAAGTCCAATGCACTAGCATCGCTGATACCAAATTGGAAAACGAACAACAAAGTAGCTATGGCAGTTAATAATAATCGCTTGAACATTGTTCTCCTCAAGATTTTCTTAGCTCATAGGTAGTGAGCAGATTGAATATAGTTAGTATTAAACTTTGACGAACAAACCGTTGACATTATTAACCCAGACTAAATCAAGAGGTTATAAATGCTTGATTTTTTCATCAAATAGTTATTAATGGGGACAAGAGCAAGCGCAAATGGTCTCCTTATTCTTTAGCCCTTTAGCCCTAAAAAGTACCATTTTATGGTTGTCTGACGCAATAAGCAGATAATCTAATCATCAATACTTTTGCTGATCTAATGTAGGCGGAATTCAAGATAAACCTCAGTCCTAATAAGAAATTTCTTCACCAATAATTATCCAATTGAGGATTAAAAGAACAAGACATTTTGTTACATTACTTAATAAGAAATCTTGTTCCAATTAATTTTCAGAGTACTTCCAAAGGAGTGGGGCAGCCTTCTCTTAGTAAAGATTGAAGAGCAACAACTTTACCAATAATGACGATCGCTGGAGCGCTAAATTCAGTTTTGCTTATTTCCCCTAGAATTGAAGACAATGTACCCGAAATTTCAGTTTGGCGCTGAGTTGTACCCCAACGAATTAGAGCAATGGGGGTCAATTCAGACAAACCACCAGCAATTAGCTGAGCGACGATTTGAGGTAGATTATAGACGCCCATATAAATGACGATTGTTTCCGAGCCTTGAGCGATCGCTTGCCAATTTACTTGAGGTCGATACTTACCGATAGATTCATGCCCAGTAACAAAAGTAACCGAAGAGCTAACATCACGGTGAGTTACAGGGATTCCTGCATAAGCAGGAGCAGCAATACCAGAAGTAATTCCAGGAACAACTTCAACTGAAACGTTTGCAGCTAGCAAATCTTTCATTTCTTCACCACCTCGACCAAAGACAAAAGGATCTCCGCCTTTCAATCTGACCACCACCGCATGATGTTGTGCCTTTTCAATTAGGAGCTGAGTCGTTTCAGATTGAACCTTTGAATGACGTCCCCGACGTTTTCCTGCATCAATAAGTTCGGCGATCGGATTCACAATCTTGATAATTTCGGCACTAACTAAAGCGTCATAAATGACTACGTCCGCTTGCTCCAAAAGAGTTTTACCTCGCACAGTAAGCAAGCCAGGATCTCCAGGTCCAGCACCAACAAGATAAACTTTGCCCACTATATTAATTGATTGATTCATAAAACACTATTTCGACAAGTACATTTTCTGGCAAAGGAAGAAGATAAACAGTTAAAGTCATGCTTCTAAACAAGTTGAAGATATTTCTGAATTTGACTTGCAATCACCGACGCTAATTCTCTAGACACACCCAAAGGACTATCTAACAAAAATTTGTGTTTGGGAAAATCTTTTTGCATTGCTAAAACTTGAGAAGAAATAATATCTGTAATTCTACCGACAAATAAAAAATAAGGAACAATAACAATAGAAACTTTTCCTTGTTCAACCAAGAACTTAACTGTCGTTAATAAGTCAGGTTCGATAGTCCAATAAGCATTATTGGCATTTACACATTTCGCCAGATTTTCTACTGCAATATTGCCCCCACTCAAACGACTCCCATGAGCCAAGATAACTTTGCCCGAAGAGTTAAATTTTTGAAACCGACTGGCGATTAGATTCTGCATGCGAGGAAAATTACCAACGTAATCCGTTACTTGAAATTCAATCGTATTTCCCAGAACCTTTTTTGCTTGGCTTAATTCCTCAGGAATATCCTCTAAAACATGAACCCCTGCTGATAAAAAAACAGGAATCAAAACTAGCCGTCGATAATTGTGAGCAATAGCCTGTTTAGCAAACTCAATAATACTTTGGGACAAAGGAATATCCGCACATTCGAGAGTAGCAATTTCAATTAGGGGGATCTCAAGATTATTATTCTGAGTCAGAATTTTCTGATTTTGCTGAGGAAAAGCTGAATCCAAATTTAGAATATCGGCATGTTGACCGATAAGAATTGAGCGAATTAAAGCAGCTAATTTCAGTGAATAACTAAGATAATTAGGATTACGACTACCATGAAAGATAAGAAGAAAAGCTGAGTGATTAGACAATTTAGCTAAAAATTTTGATTGAATCGACAACTAAAGTAACTTGCTGAAAATCCATTACTTAAATAATGACTAGCAGTCAAGCTAAAACATAAAATGCAAAGTAAATTTAGCGCAAAACATAACACTTTAATATCTTGATGAATATTGAAAATCTTCCATAGAGTAAGAAGTTTGAGGTCTTCAGAAAATAAAATTGAAGCTTTAGAGCGCCGATCAGAAAAAAACTCTAAACACGTATAAAACTATTCGAGTAAGAAGGCGCTCAGTTAGTTATCTCATTAGCGAAAAAAAGCTTACCTAATTTAGGTTATCATTGATCCTTTATCCAATAATTCTTGTTTGCGCAGACTCATTCACTTAAACTTATTTTTTATTAAAATTTAGTTTAGCTAGTTAGCTCGAATCTGCATAAATAACCTTTTAACAAGTCTATAAAATTCGTTACGCAGACCTGCTTAAACCTTAACCCCTATGAAGAACAAAGACTTTAACTACCTGCCTAAAGGAGAATTTGAATCAAACGGGCAAGGGTACGTAACCGCTCCTCAAGTCGGTGAAAAAGTAGATTTGAACCTGGGACAATACCTTCTCAAGCTAAAAAGACGCTGGAAACCAGCTACTATAGTGTTTTTCGTCACCTTAGGTACTGCAATATTTTTAAGTTTATTACTCAAAGAAACCTATGCAGCGACAGGAAGGTTACTCTTTAAGCAGAACACGGCTGCATCATTAACCGGGGTGGGAGAGGAATCGGCTCAGCTTAGCAATTTAGCGATTAATCAAACTCCTCTCAATAATGAAGTCGAGAAACTCACCTCAGCACCAGTTCTTCAAGAAACTATTGAAGAGCTTAAATTGACAAATGATAACGGGGAACTGCTAACACCAGAAGACTTCTCTAAAAAACTAAAGGTTGAATTAGTTGGCGGTAGTGATGTCATCGAAGTTGCCTATAAAAGTAGAAAGCCTGAGGATTCTGCGGAAGTAGTCAATACATTAATGGATATCTATGTACGCAAGCAAATTCGCAGTAATCAATCGGAACCTGCCACGGCAAGAGAATTTATTAATCGTCAGTTACCAGAGATAGAAACAAAAGTTCAAGCCGCAGAGTCTGAGCTAGAAAAATTTAGAACAGAAAATAGAATTATTGACCTTGCTGAAGAGCAAAAGGCAATCGTTCAAGACCTCGGCACTATAAATCGTGATTTAGCTGATATTGGAGCGAACTATCAAGGAACAAAAGCCCAAACAGCGGCAATTCAGGGTCAGTTGGGACTAAATTTAAACCAAGCCATTTCTGCTAGCCAGCTAGGAAATACCCCTCTAGTGAGTAGTACTCTGGCAGAACTGGCAACGACTGAAGCTACTTTGTCTCAGGAAAGACAGAGATTCAGTAACCAGCATCCAAGCATCATTAGTTTGGAAGAAAAAAAGTCTAGCTTACGTCAACAACTGGGACAAGTAATTGAGAGTAAGTTAGGGAAAGGAGTGCGCGTATCTGATGGGGTTCTTAATCCTGGGGTTAACAACCGACAAACACTTTTAGAGAATTTTATCAATCTCAAAATTGAGGAGCTGAGCTTACAACAACAGCTCGGAAGCATTGCCCAGTCACGTCAGAGCTATATCCAAAGGGCGAAGGATTTGCCTAGGCTAGATAAAAAAGAACAGGAACTAGTTCGCAAAGCTGATTCTGCGAACAAAACCTATACAGCTCTTCTTGATAGTCTTCAGGAAGTTCAATTGGCAGAAAACCAGAAAACTGGCAATGTCGAAATTATTGAAATGGCAACGCCCCCCAAAGAAGGAAGCTCTGGTCGCTTACCTTTAATTGCCTTGGGTTTGTTGTCTGGATTATTTTTATCTAATCTGACGGCGATCGTTTTAGATTGGCGCGATCGCACCATCAAAAGTGTTCCTGAAGCGAAACGCAAGTTCCCCTACAAAGTTCTGGGCATAATTCCCCAGTTAAATTCGCATGCTGGGGATGGTGTATTAGTACGTCGCGATCCCGATTCCTATGTCAGCGAGCTTTATCGCATGTTACATGCCAACCTCAAATTTACTAGTGCAAAAAGACCTCCCAAAGTAATTTTGACGACAAGTTCCGTTCCAGGAGAAGGAAAGTCAACAATCACAGCTAATCTCGCTGCTGCTATTTCGCAGTTAGGAAGAAAAGTTTTGTTAATCGATGGAGATTTGAGAAAACCTTCTCAAAGTGCGCTGTGGGAGTTGACTAACGTAACAGGAATCAAAGAAGTAATCAATGATGATCAGCCTTTAGCAAATTCTGTATATCAACCAATGCCCAAGTTGGATTTATTATTGGCAGGAGAAAGAATCAGCAACCCTCTAGCCATTTTAGATTCTCCAGAAATGGGTAAGTTAATTGCGCTGTGTAGAAAAAACTATGATTTGATCCTAATCGACTCTCCGCCACTAGCAGTGACAGCAGATGTCCTCACTTTGAGTAAGTTAGTTGACGGTATTTTATTTGTTAGCCGAGTTGGAGTTGTAGATCAAGAAAGCGCTGATTTAGCCCAAGAAACACTTGGTTCGATCCAATCAAATATTTTAGGGATGGTAATTAATGGGGTTAAGAGCGAAGAATTAGACAAATATTCTTATGCTTCTAAATACGGAAATCAATATTTTAATGGCAAGTCTGCTAGTGCAAACATCCAAAACTAGATTAATTCCTCAAAAATTTGAGAATAAACCTAACCTAATCTATGAATATTGCAGCCATTAATTTTTATACTCCCTGAAAATAATAAGTGTTAGATTAATCCTGAATAATTAAAACTACTATCGGTCGTGAATTCGCAGAGTCAAGAACCACAGAATCAAGAAAAAATTCTCATTTTTTATGAAATGGGAAAAAAAGCTTTAGAGAATGGCAAGTATAAAATTAGTATCGTTCACTTAGAGTCTGCCAAAAACTTAGTAGATACGAGTACTCGCTTAGGTGCAGAGATCCAAATCCTCTTAGTTACTGCTTATCAAGCCATAGGTAAACGAGAAGAAGCGATCGCCCTGTGTCAAGAACTCGTCAAGCATCCTAATTTACAAACTCGTCAAAAGGCAAAAGAAGTACTCTACATTATCCAAGCACCAAAGTTGCAAAGACCCGAAGAATGGATGAGTAAAATCCCAGATCTAGGGGATGAAGAAGCAACTAAAGTTCAGTATGTAACAGCCAAAAAGCAGCGAAAAAAACTAGACTCAGACCTAGAATTACCAGAGCTTGATCCTTCCCAAATAGAAACAAAGGATAATCAGTTTACCTGGTTTGCCTTGGCTATTGCCATTTTGACAATTGGCAGTTTAATTTTGTTCAAGTGAACTAATAGTTTATTAACTGAGGTAAACCAAAATCGCAATCATCAGGATTAAAGAACCTCCAGTCAAGTCAAAATTGCCAATTTAGGAAACGATGGAAAATATTTTATACATTGTCAAGCGTTTGTGCCAAGCTATTTTGACACTTTTTTTAGCCTCAGCTCTTTGCTTTACAATCATCCAGCTCGCACCTGGTGATTATTTAGATACCCTAAAAAATAATCCACAAATATCTCCTGAATATTTAGCTCAATTACAACAGCAATTTGGGCTAGACCAACCTCCTATTGTTCAATATTGGCGATGGCTGGTTCGAGTCGTTACTAAATTAGATTTTGGCAGAAGTTTTGTTTACTCCAGACCAGTAAAAGCACTGCTCGCAGAAAGAATACCCGCTACTTTATTGCTAGCGATCGCTTCAATTATTATCACCTGGGCGATCGCTATTCCCTTAGGAATTATTGGCGCTCTCAAACAGAATACCCTACTCGACAAAACCCTACGAGTACTAAGCTATCTGGGACAAGGCTTTCCTAGTTTTATCACGGCTTTATTACTCTTATTTATTGCACAATTTGCTTCTCCCTTATTTCCCGTCGGGGGGATGACAAGTATCAATCATGCTGATTTTTCGCAGGTTGGCAAAATCTTCGATATCGGCTGGCATATGATTCTGCCGACTATTGCGCTGAGTATTACGAGCTTTGCTGGTTTACAACGCCTTACCAGAGGTCAGCTTCTTGATGTGTTGCGTCAAGATTATATCCAAACAGCCCGAGCCAAAGGATTACCAGAAAATCGAGTCTTATATGTTCATGCCCTAAGAAATGCCATCAACCCTCTAATTACCCTCATTGGCTTTGAATTTGCCAGTCTGCTGGGAGGCTCCTTTATTGCGGAATTTTTCTTTAATTGGCCAGGGTTGGGCAGATTAATTTTAGAAGCAGTTCGCGCTCAAGATCTGTACTTAGTAATGGCAAGTTTAATGATGGGGGCAACGATGCTAATTTTGGGTAACTTATTGGCTGACCTCTTACTTAAGGCGATTGATCCACGAATTAAGCTAGCAGATTTGCAATAGAGTGACTTTTCTACGAGAGTATTAAGCATGCTAAAAATAGACAAATTCGCCAAGAGGTTCCCGATTTGCGATTGCTAGCCGCTCTTTTTTCCTCAATCTTGGCAATTAACCAATTGTTATTGTTTTCAGGATTTCAAGAGGTGCAGTATAAATTTTCATGAATAATAATTAAAGTTTCAAGCAAAATTAGAAGGATTTTAAAGAAAATTTGGATTTAGACGAGATAGGCAATAGAACTTGGTAGAATTTCAAGCAATTATTGGCTTCTAGGGTTCCGATTAGATAGGCAATCCCTCAGGGTTACTTCAATTAGAAAATCTGATGACTGGTCCGAGAGAAGCAAGCAGACTGTTGGTCTAACAAGTAAATATTGTGAGATATTCAGTTGCTACACGGCGGGATAAAAGCCCGGGAGACTATGACGTTTTTTAAGATAAAACGTTACAGTTCCTGGGCTTTTTGCATCAAGATTTCCACTAAACAAAATTAGAAAAACTGCATGAGCGAATCAACTTTTCAACCCCCTAATAATGATTCTAGTGAGGCGCAAAGAGCACTAGAAAAAGAACAAAGACTGCCAATGACCGGATGGCAACAGGAAGTAGATCAAGGACTGAAATATGGACTGGAAGGTGCCGCGAGTATTAAAGACCGCAGCATTCCTACTTTTTCGCGAGGAGAACTGCCCCACTATGCAGGCATTAATACCTTTCTCAAAGCCCCTTACATTGAAGATGTGAGAAAAGTTGGGGAATATGACATCGCCATTATGGGCGTTCCTCACGATTCAGGGACTACATATCGTCCTGGAACTCGGTTTGGACCACAAGGAATCCGCAGAATTTCCGCTTTATATACTCCCTACAATTTTGAGATGGGGATAGACCTCAGAGAGCAAATTACACTCTGTGATGTAGGGGATGTATTTACGATTCCAGCCAATAACGAAAAGTCTTTTGACCAAATTTCTAAAGGAGTAGCCCATGTGTTTAGTTCTGGCGCTTTCCCCATTATTTTGGGCGGCGATCATTCTATTGGTTTCCCTACAGTAAGAGGAGTCTGTCAGCATCTTGGTGACAAAAAAGTTGGGATTATTCATTTTGATCGCCATGTTGATACCCAAGAGACTGACCTAGATGAAAGAATGCATACCTGTCCTTGGTTTCACGCCACCAATATGCAAAATGCACCTGCCAAAAACCTAGTCCAACTAGGAATTGGTGGCTGGCAAGTCCCTAGACAAGGCGTTAAAGTTTGCCGGGAAAGAGCAACTAACATTTTGACTGTTACTGATATCACCGAAATGGGATTGGATGCAGCGGCAGAATTTGCGATCGCCAAAGCCACAGACGGAACAGATTGTGTCTATGTCAGTTTTGACATCGATTGTATTGATGCAGGGTTTGTTCCGGGGACTGGCTGGCCAGAGCCAGGAGGATTATTACCTCGCGAAGCTCTATATCTACTAGGAAAAATCATTCAAAATACTACTGTTTGCGGGCTAGAGATAGTTGAAGTTTCGCCGCCTTATGACGTTAGCGATATGACATCTCTGATGGCAACTAGAGTCATCTGTGATGCCATGGCGCATTTGGTGATGTCAGGACAACTACCAAGAAAAACCAAGCCCGATTACATTCACGAGGAATCACAAAAAGTTGATGAACCTTGGCAATAACTTTGGCAATAACTTTTTTGGAGAGAAACTGATCGCAACCAGTTATGGCGATCGCCAGTTTACCAGCCTCAAATCCCACAATCAGAATCAACATGCATGAAACAGATATGACCAAAGCCTTGATCCTCACGGTCAAGGATTGGTACGAATCTCAATCGAAACAAACCAAAATCGAAAAAATTCATTTAATCGTCGGTCAATTTACCTGTGTAGAACCGCAGGGTCTGCAATTCGCCTTTGAAGTCCAAACTCGGAATACTTTTCTCGCTGGAGCAGAATTAGTTATCAAAGATATTCCTTTGATCGCCTTCTGTCATAGTTGTGAACAAGAATATCAGCCTCAAATCGGTTTGCAATATGCCTGTGCAGAATGCAACTCACCAATGGAAGATATTCGCTCTGGTCGAGAGCTAAAAATAGAGCGCATTGAATATTCAGATCCTAGCCAGACTGTTAACGATTTCGAACTAGTAACAAGTAAATAGACCATCTGCAACCACTTTAGAAAATTCTAATTACCGAGAAGTTATGCATCAAACATTTGACGCTGCTATAGAACTTAATTTGCTCCACGCTAATCAAACAGGAGCAGACCACAACCGTCAACATTTCGATCAATGGGGAATCACCTGCCTCAATATAATGAGTAGCCCTGGCGCCGGCAAAACTGTTTTACTCGAAAAAACCCTTGCAGCTTTACAATCTCGTCTAAAAATTGCCGTTATCGAAGGGGACATGACGACAGAGCTAGATGCTGATCGCCTCAGAGCCTATGGAGTACCAGTGATTCCAATTAATACAGGTCGGTCTTGTCATCTAGATTCGAAAATGGTTGCAGGAGGAATCCACACCCTCTCACAAAATCACAATCCTCAAGATTTAGATCTTGTATTCGTTGAGAATGTTGGCAATTTGGTTTGTCCTGCCGAATTTGAAGTAGGAGAGCATGCCAAAGTTGCACTACTT
>CALKUU010000271.1 GCA_937996665.1 uncultured Xenococcaceae cyanobacterium
TATTTATAGCTATCTCTTAACTCCCTTGTCTATAGCTATAAATTTAATAGTTTACTTTGCTACTAAGTCCCTGATGTCCCAAAATTCAGGGATTTACTGTTGATTTTTGGAAAACTGCCCAATCACTATCTTAGGTAATGATTTAGTTTGACCTCCAATTTTGTTTAAACTAGCAAGAATGAAAATCTACTATGATTCAAACTCCTCAATCCTATCAAGACTGATTACCGTGTCATCACTTAATTTGCACCAATCAGAACCATTTGCGGCGTATATATCAATAATTCGACCGCCTGCTGTAATGCATTCGTTTTCCTCATTGAGATAAGTAATTGTGCATGGAAGTTCAAGAGTCGCTATCTCCTCCAAGCGGTCATTGAGATAACAGCTTCCCGACATGTTTTTCTTCATTGGGACATCCTCATAATTTAAAATTTACCACTGATGGATGACAACTCGCTACATTCCAGTCCAAACGCAGAATCTCATTTTTTAAACTTACACTACCTATGAATATAGTCCTCTTTCATTTAAATAACAAAGCGCCCCTAGAAAATCAAGGTAGAACAAATCCACTTAGTTTCTAGAAGCGCTGATTTTTAGTTTCTTAAAAAACCTAGATCTTAGTAGCGATTATTTCCGCCACCAAAAGAACTTCTGTTTTCACGAGGTTTGGCTTTATTCACCTTTAAGGTTCTGTCCATCCACTCGGCGCCATCTAAGGCTTCGATAGCTTTGTCTTCGTTGTCTTCTGACTCCATCTCGACAAAAGCAAAACCTCTTACTCGACCTGTCTCGCGATCAGTGGGAATATGAACCCGCTTTACAGTTCCATATTCAGCAAAAACTTCGTTCAAGTCTTCTTTATTAACTTCGTAAGACAAATTGCCTACATAAATTGACATTTTTGAGTTGTCCTCTCAATGATTGATGTGTATAGAGAGACAAGATTATTTAGAAAAGAAATAGCTCAATACTTTACGGAAAAACCTTGGATACTGAAGGAAAACTTAATCGTTAATCTAATCTGTTGCCCGTTACCCAATATAGCACTGATTTAGAAAATTGGAACAATCTCAATATTATTTAAGATAATTACCTGAAATCTCTGTTTAACTGTGGTTAAAAATTTCGGAAACATAATCTTAAAAGGGCGTTGTGCTTTGCCAAAGGGGGGCAGCGAAATCTCTATAAATGAGTAGATCTATTTTTTCAGAGGTTTTTTTGTTTGTCTGTAAAAATTGAATATCTCATAGATGAATTCTGGTTCGAATAATGTCAAAACTTTCAACCATATTGTTTGCTCGATCAGATAAGCATTAACTATTTCTTCAAAGATTTCCTTTTTTCTGGCATGTTGTTGATTTTGGACAAAGTAACATCACTAAGTTGTTGTCTCCATACTTCTCTCGATAACAATTTTCAAAAACTTCATATTTCTACATATTCTTTAAATAAGGATTAGAGGTGAATCCTTATTTATCAGTCGTTGCCTTCTAATTAGATTAAGCAACATAAAGCCAAGATATTTTGTTTGGTTGGATCTAATAAAAATTAGATAAAGTTGTTCTTTTTTCTATTATCTCATTGTATGTTCTATCTATAATTCAGTTGTATATGTAAAGCAAATTTAGGATAGAAATTTTTGCTTCGCAGATGAAAACATGGGTTTATCGATAATGATTAAACAATTACTTGCAACCGTCACACTTAGTTTACTGACCGCTAACTCAGTACAAGCTTTTGAAGTTATTTCTGCTGAAGATCTTAATAAAGGTGGAAATGGGACTCATGCGGCTATAGATTCAACCAGAGATGCAGAACAACAATTTTTGAGTAAGCTTAGCTCAGAAGTTGGAACAGAGAATTTTGAATCCTATGCTTGGAATACCCAAACAGGTTTAGCTATTTCTTTTCCTGGTGCAGGATCCGCGTTTTTAGAAGGGAGTGGTAAAGTCCTTAGTACAGAGCATGTTGAGGGCATTACCGATTTAAATACAATTAATAGTGAATTTAGGACAGGAAGAAATGCCTCTTCTGGTGTGAATTATTGGCAGACAACTGCTCAAACAGGATCAAGTTCTACTTTTTCGATTAATTTAACCAAACAAATCGCAGCTTTTGGCTTTTATGCTTTTGACTTAGGCGATTTTGGTGGAGAATTGAATATTAATCTTTATCAAGATGGTGAACTGGTTGGGGTTGTTGCGAATAGCGATCACAACTTATATCAAGTTGCAAACAGTGGAGAAAATAACGGCTCAGTAGTTTATATCGGAATTATTGGCGATCAAAAAGGAGATGGAACTTATCAAACTTTTGACAAGGTTCAATTTGTAATTGTCAATGAGAATGGTACCAAGAGAGATGACTTTGGATTTGACGATTTAACAATCGCTACAGCCGAGCAATTAGTTGTTACTCCTGAAGATCCAAATCCTCCCACAATTGCTTTTCACTTTGCAGACTAGTAGATAAGTCATCGAAACTAAATAACTTCAACTTAAGCACTTAATTATTGGCGTCGCCTAAGAGATGATTGTGCTTGCTAAATAGTATGAAATGGGAACTCTGTAATAAGCTGGTTCCCATTTTCTATAGGTACTGTATTAATTTAGAGATATTTTATCTAGGCTCCCTTATTCGTAAAATATAGTCTGATTTTTTGAGATTTTGGTGCAAATACGTGACTTAATTCTACTGGGGATTTAGTTTTCCCTTTTTCAAGATATATGTAGTGAAAAATTTACAAATTATTAAAATATTTTTTAGGAACTGATCAAAATAGCTCATCATTGTTTGGGTTAATCGATTATTACTATTCTTGGTTTTCTAAAATAGGTTACTAATAAAGGTATAGAGCTATAAGCCATAGATAGAAATATATTTGCTAATCTATTTCTGCCAGGAAATAGGCTAAAAAACGATTATTTTAATAATGATTATTCTAATTAGGTAAGCTCAAAAAATATTTTTGAAGATGATTTTGTCAATGTTTATTCAGCAAAATCACAGTGGCTGAAAAATATTTTTAAAACCTATAATTGAGTCGCACGAATAATTATAGATAGAATTAGCAAAATTTCAATCAAATGCTATTACTAAAAAAACTACTTATGGCAGTAACTACTTGTTTATTAGCAAGTACTTCTGCTCAAGCTTTTACTGTATCAATTGAAGAGCCAACAGTCCTAACTAAGACAGAGGGAGATGACCTTGTCCTTGTTGATTTTAATGAATTAGAAATTAATAGGACTAGTTCGTTTAGTAAAACAGGTGGAGCTGAGTTTAGTACCTATGTTTATGACGGGAACTTGGCGATAAGAGAAAGAAATATTTATGGTGGTGCAGATAATACTAACTACATAGAGCCAGCAACAAAGGGTAGTAATTTTGAGATTCAAGTAAATAAAAATCAGAAATATTTTGGTCTTTGGTGGTCAGCAGGGGATGGGTCTAACATTTTAACTTTCAGGAAAGATGGTGAAGTTGTCGCAACTTTTAATACCCAAAATGTTCTAGATACTCTTGCTGGACTAGATAATGAGTCTGACTACTATTGTAATCCAACTCCTTTGTTCGAAGGAAAAGTGTGTCACGAGCCATTCGCGTTTATCAATTTCTTTTTTGAAGAAGGCGAAGAATACGATGAAATCAGGTTAGAGTCTACTTCTGCTGGAGGTAATTTTGAATCTGATAATCATACCTTCTCTACGGAAGAGCAAGAGATAACAGGGGTAATTATCCCCCCAGAACCTTCTTCTTATGCTGATTAGTATTTTGTTGAGATTAAGCTGATTGCTGCTTCACGATCGCTAATTACACCATCCAAAGTAGCATTCAAAATTTCAGTTAAAATTTTTGCGAATAAGGGGCTAGGTTTATAACCTAGCTCTTTTAGATCGTGCCCATTGAGGAGTGGTTGAACCTGAGAAAGTTGGGTTAGATATTGCCAAACAAGACGACGCAGCTTGTGAGGTAGTTTGGCACTGACCAGAATTAAATCAATATTTTTGTGAGGCTTGAGGAAATTATAAATTTCACTAGCTAAATGACAAGCTGGCAATTTAGTAGCGATCGTTGTTGTTAGGGTCTCCAAGCGTTTAAGTCTTTGGATGCTCTCTTTTGGCAGTTGCAGATTTTGAGCAACTATGTCTCCCTCAGAATGGGGAAGGGCAGAGATTAAAATTTCTAACCTCATCAGCCAATGGGTGAATTTATGGGCTGGATCTAAGTAAGTTAGCCACCTGGAAAGATAGCGAACCTGCCACCACAATTGAGGTGTTAAGTCTAAATCTGGGTGCAGACAGCGCAAGGCAGTAAGATCTGCTAATAGTTTCAGCGCAGGTTGCCAATAATTTGCTTGCAAAATGTATTTTAATTCGGCTCGTAATCTGGTTTCTAGGGCAGGAGCCTGTTGATTGCTAAGGCGCAGTTTTTCGTAAACACCGCTGTTGATCGCATAACGAATATATTCTTCTGTCTGCGTTTCGATCCTAAATTTTAAGCGGACGGCAAACCTTACTGCTCGATAAATTCTGGTGGGGTCTTCAATAAAACTATTAGGATGAAGCACTCTGACTAATTGCGATCGCAGATCTATCAAGCCACCAAAAAAGTCAAGCAGGTCTCCTTTGCGTGAAGATCCTCCCTTGCGGGGTGAAGTTAACCTAACAGCCAGGGCATTAATCGTGAAATCTCGACGATATAAATCCTGACGAATCGAGCTAGCCTCGACTTCAGGGTTCGCTGCGGGATAGGGATAAAATTCGGTTCTAGCGGTGGCAATATCTAACCACAGATTTCCTAAAACTGGATCTTTGTGCCAGAGCAAGGCAGCGGTTTGAAATTCTCCGTGAACAGAAAGACGGGCTTGCGGATAGCGATCTCTGATTTTATTTGCCAGAGTTACCCCTGCTTGATCATCAGCAGCTAGGTGAAAACCATCGACAACCAAATCAATATCTTGCAATAACAGAGGATTTCCTTCGGCAGTTAATAAAAGATCTCGGACTCCGCCACCAACCAAATAGAGATTCCAACCTCGCTTTTGGGCTTCATCGGCAATATTGGTGAGTAATTCCCAAATAGGCTTAGCCAATCTGTGTTGAAGTGTTGGCAACAGGCAAGAAGTTAAGGGTGCGCGATCGCTCTTTTGGGTAGTTAGTTCTTCGCGGCTTTGGTGCAGTTGCCGCAGAACATCGGTGCGGGTGACAACACCGATTAACTCCTGGTCATCAATTACGGGTAGTCTGCCCACATCATAGGTGACCATTAAAGATTCAATTTCGGGCAGAGTTGTTTCGGGGGTGATTGTCTTGAGATTGCGACTCATGTAGCCTTTGACTGGCGCATGAGCAAAGCCATGATGCAGGGCTAGGTCTAGATCTCGTCGCGAGATGACTCCTACTAATTCCCCTGTGGTGTCGACAACAGACAAGCCAGAATGTCCGTAGCGAAATAAAATTCGTTGCGCTTGTTCGATGCTAGTTTCTGGGCGGATAGTTCTCACGGGTGAGGACATCAAGTTTCTGGCGATCGGTGGCTCGGGTATTTGTAGCTTGAGCTGGTTAATTATTTCGGCAAATAAGCTCTCTGGTTGCTCTGCCATGGTGGTCATGGATGCAGCCTGAGCATGTCCTCCACCACCGTAGGCAACAAATAATTGATTGAGATTGGTTTCTTGAATGCGCGATCGCCCGATAATAGCTAATTTTTGACTTTCTTTGCGCTGATATTGGTGTCCCAAAAGTAAAACATCGCTTTCGGTCAAATCTATCAGACGGGCAGTGAGGCTGGATAAACCTTTAACAAAATCGGGTGTATTCAATAGTACCGAAGCCACTTTGTAGCCCATAACCTGTTCTACTTCGAGATCTGCTAGGGCTTGTTTGAGTAGTTGTTGGAGTTGGGGGCTTAGTCCTGACTCGACATATTCGGCAATAGTTTTTACTTTTGCTCCTTTTTCCATTAACCAGGCAAGAGCTTTGGCGTCACGGGCGGTGGTTTGATCGTAGGTGAGAGAACCAGTATCGACATGAATTCCTAATGCCATTGCCGTAGCAGCGAAAGGATCGGGGGTAATGTTTTCTCGTTGCAAGATTTCGGCGATCGCAGTGGTAATTGCGCCGACTTCTTCGATTACTATGTTGGTGGCTTGGATATCGGATTGGAGATCGAGGTGATGATCGTAAATTTCGATGGTGTTGATATTATCTAGCTCGAACCAGTCTTTGGCTTGACCAAGGCGATCGCTTTTTTGGGTATCGGGGATGTAGAGGGAGCGGATATTTTCTGAGTTGATACTGCGTAGTTCAATTAGGGGAAACTGATCTCTATGGAGTGCTAAAAACTCTCTAACTGTAGGATGCGCACCACCTGTTAAAACAATTTTTGCGCCTTGCTTGAGCAGTGATAAACCCACGGCTGCGCCCAAGGAATCAAAATCGGCGGTTTGATGACATAAAATTAGATCCATTTTCGTCCCATAATATCTATTCCCAGGTTACATCTCAGTTAGGAAAT
>CALKUU010000272.1 GCA_937996665.1 uncultured Xenococcaceae cyanobacterium
CAGGAAAAACATCTTTAATTCAAAGTTTGGGCAATAGCTTGGGCATTACCGAGACGATTTCTAGTCCTACGTTCACTTTGATTAATGAGTACTATCAGGGTCGTCTTCCCCTATATCATCTGGATTTATATCGCCTAATGGGAAGTTCTGGAGGAGAACTTTACCCAGAAATTTATTGGGAAGGGGAAGAATTTGAACCCGGAGTTACAGCGATTGAGTGGCCAGAAACTCTACAAGTAAAGCCACTTAAATATATTGATATTTTCTTGAAGTACGAAGAAACAAGAGGAAGAAAAGCTGACCTTGTGTTTGTAGATGAGCCGAATCTCTTGTCTTCGATTAAAAAGTCCTCTTTATTTAAGAAATTAAATTTTTATTCTGCTCCTAGTTGATCGCCACGCTTGTATTGCATGTAAGCAGCAAAGAACAAACCAGCTAAGGTAATTCCAATCAAACCGAGCACAATCCCTAATAGTAAAGGTTCAATCACTTTTTCTATCCTCTCAATATTATTTTATTTATAATTTGTAGACTTTTACTATTATATCGGTTAGCTGAAGTCAAAGATCAAAAAAATCAAGAGAAGCCGTTTTTAGACTAGAATATAAGCGAGGATACTTGCTTGGTTGTGTTAAAAAATTTAAGCTATCTTAGAAATCAAAGTAACATAAGTACATAACTTAGAAAAATAGACTGTGGATAACCAAGTAATCCAGAAATATTTTGGAACCAAAAAGCTAATAGCTGTCACTATCGCCGTTGCGTTAACTTTTTTGGTATTTATTCTTGGTTTATTGTGGCAATTTTACCCAGATCCCTATGTTAGAGAAGTTTTAACTCTAAAAGGTAGTGTTCAGAACGGACATGACATTTTCCAAATCAACTGTTCTGGCTGTCATGCTTCTAAGATTGGTGGTAGTGTGGGTCCAAATTTAAGCAATATTGGTAAAAGAAAATCTAAGCAAGAAATTATCAAGCAAGTTATTGGGGGCAAGACTCCTCCCATGCCTAAGTTTCAGCCGAGTACATCGGAGATGTCTGATCTACTTGGATATCTAGAGACTTTAAATTAAATTGTCTATCCTAATAACATTGAACTTGGGTTACTTGATAACAATAAATAATATTGCTAAAGAAATAGAAGCTAATTTGATTGCAGCAAGATATCAAGATTTTATAATTTTGATATCTATGAAAAGGAAAAAAATATTTTATAAACCTTAAATAGCAATATCTGAGAGACATTGCTATTGTAATTAATACATAAACTAACTTTTTGATAACTCTAGTTCGGAATTAGAGTCAGTACTAGTGTCTTTTGACTCAAGCTTTGTCATTTTATCTGGGGTGATAAAAAAGGTATTTAATGCGCCTTTAGTATTAGGGATAAATTCTCCTTTGTTGAATGCATATATTTGATACCCAAATTCTCCTAGATAGTCAATAATTTCATCTAAATTGTCAGGATTCTCGATTAAAAATATTGGCTTATGTTTTTTGATTGTCTGCTTCCCACCCTTTAATACGGAAAACTCATAACCTTGAACGTCAATTTTTATAAAAAATGGATCCAAATTTAGATCATCTAATTTTTTTACTTGACATTTAGTCTTTTGAACCTTCAGCAAATCTGGCTTATAGAAAAATATTCTATCCTGGAGCCATGATACAGCTTCACTTTCAACAAAAGAAGCTAAACCATCGAACATCCATTCATTATAAAAAGGAATAAAAAGAGGACTTTCGGTATTTTGATCGCCAATGCCAAAATTGTTAATAGTAACCTGATTGTTATTTCCAAAAAATTTCGATAATGTCTGACAGAGAAACTGATTTGGCTCAAATAATTGTAGTCTAATTTTGTTATCAATATTCAAGAAGATGGCATCGGTACTCTGTCCACGATTAGCACCTATATCTAGAAATAATGCATCTTTTGGAATGGAGAAAAGGGACAAAGCTTTAAAGTCTTGTTCGAAGGGAACTTTAAATTGATTCCTTAGGAATCTAGTTACATTAAATTTATAGTTTTGTAGAAATGGAAACTGAATTTGTATCGTTCTGATGATTTTCTTTAATTTCTTTTGCATAAATCTAATTATTAAATGTAACTAAATGAATGTTCTGGATGAACTGTAACTACATGAGAGTAATTAAGCTAATTACTATCAGGATCATACTAGGAAGCCTAATTTTATCAGATGAGATTAGCTAATTTTTCAGCATTTAGTCTAGTTTTTTCCGCATTTAATTTAGTTGTGAGAGAGTATGGTAATAAATTTATAACAAATTCTAAGAAAAAAATCGGTTAGATATGTTGGGATTAATCCTTAATATATTCCGAGCTCTAAGGGTAATAAGGCTTAATCGCATTAACCTAACTGGTAATTAGCTTCATAAAGATACCTTAATTAGAACCTATGAGTTATCGGATCAAGCGTCGAGCTTATGCAGACACTTACGGCCCAACAACAGGAGATCGCATTCGCTTAGCGGATACAGAATTGTTCATCGAAGTTGAGCAAGACTATACAACTTATGGCGATGAGGTTAAATTTGGAGGGGGGAAAGTAATTCGAGATGGAATGGGTCAGTCGCCTATTTCCAGAGCTGATGGCGCAGTCGATACGGTCATTACCAATGCTTTAATTTTAGATTGGTGGGGTATTGTCAAAGCGGATGTCGGTATTAAAGATGGCAAAATTGCCAAAATTGGCAAGGCTGGCAATCCTTATATTCAAGATCATGTCGATATTATTATCGGTGCTGCAACAGAGATCGTTGCTGGAGAAGGAATGATTTTGACGGCAGGAGGCATTGATAGTCATATTCATTTCATTTGTCCCCAACAGATTGAAACAGCGATCGCCTCAGGTATTACAACTATGATCGGCGGTGGAACCGGTCCAGCAACGGGAACTAACGCTACAACCTGTACTCCTGGCAAATGGCATCTTGCCAGAATGTTACAAGCAGCCGATGCTTTTCCGATGAATTTGGGTTTCTTGGGCAAAGGCAATAGTGCCCAACCAGAAGGACTAGTTGAACAAGTCCAAGCAGGTGCAATGGGTCTGAAGCTTCATGAAGATTGGGGAACAACTCCTGCGGCGATTGATACTTGCCTAAGTGTTGCCGACTTATATGATGTTCAAGTTGCAATTCATACCGATACCCTCAACGAAGCAGGTTTCGTGGAAAATACGATCGCTGCTTTTAAAGACAGAGTAATTCACACCTATCATACAGAAGGTGCTGGGGGAGGTCACGCCCCTGATATCATCAAGGTTTGCGGACAAAGTAATGTATTGCCATCCTCGACGAATCCAACCCGTCCTTTCACGGTCAACACTCTAGAGGAGCATTTAGATATGTTGATGGTTTGTCACCATCTTGATAAAAGTATTCCTGAGGATGTAGCATTTGCCGAGTCGCGTATTCGTCAAGAAACAATTGCTGCTGAAGATATTTTGCATGATCTAGGGGCATTTAGCATGATTGCTTCTGATTCTCAGGCAATGGGCAGGGTAGGAGAAGTTATTGTCCGTACTTGGCAGACTGCTCACAAGATGAAAGTGCAAAGAGGAAGTCTTGCCCCTGACACCGAGCAAAATGATAACTTTCGAGCTAAACGCTACATTGCAAAATACACTATCAATCCTGCTATTACCCACGGAATCGCCGACCATGTTGGCTCGATTGAAGAGGGGAAATTAGCTGACCTTTGTCTCTGGAGACCCGCTTTCTTTGGCGTAAAACCAGAAATCGTTATTAAGGGAGGAGCGATCGCCTGGGCTCAGATGGGAGATCCGAATGCGAGCATTCCGACTCCGGAGCCAGTTTATATGCGTCCTATGTTCGGTAGTTTCGGTGGGGCAATTGCTGCTACTTCTCTTACTTTTGTCTCTCAGGCTAGTTTAGAAATGCAAATACCAACACAATTTAACCTCCAACATCTTGCAATTGCAGTGAGCAATACTCGTAATTTGTGTAAAGCAGATTTGAAACTAAATTTCGCTACCCCAGTCATGGAAGTTAATGCGGAAACTTATGAAGTCAGAGCCGATGGTGAACTGTTAACTTGTGAACCAGCCACAAATTTGCCCATGGCTCAAAAATATTTCTTATTTTGATTGTTTCTATTTAAGCAGTTAATTTACCAGTGATTTATCAGGATAAAATAAATAATCAGCAATTAATTAATCTGTGGTGTCGTTTTTACGACTTGGAGAAGCATCGTAAAGATCATCTAGTTGCTGTCTAACATCTTCTACAGATGCAGAGCGCATTAGAAGAAGAGGTTCATTGATAATTTGACCATTTTCGTCTAATAATTCAGGATGAAGATTTGAGTGAAGATTAGTTTCTGAATTTGAATTTTTTCGAGAATTTGAACGTCTATTTCTATAGGAATAGTTTCTCTTCGAAGTCTCTTGGTTGAGAGTAATTACGTTGCGAATCAAGTTAAAAATTGCAAACGAGGCAATGACTGTAAATGCCAAAATGTAGACTAAATGAAACACTGGATTTCTATCTCCTGATTGTAAAAATTAGGTAATTAAAAATTTTATCCTTATGATAGAGTAACTGTTTTTAAAGATATTAGAAAGGAAGCTAGTAACTTCTAAACCTTTTTAGATCTTAAATTTCTCTGAGTTCTGGAAATATCCCAGCAGCGGGCGACCAAATTATGCCATGGAAATAAAGTCTGGGATTCTATTCCTACCTTGCAATCAGTTGCCTCAAACAATAATTTTGCAGTGTTAACTTCTTGCTGCGCGATTTTGATTTCGCTGATTAAGTCAGCTTGTTCTTGTTCGGTTAAAAAAGATAACTCTTCTGACTCTAATAAGTATAGAGATCGCGAGAACCAGTACTGAAAATCTATTAGTAAAGGTTGCAAGACTTGTTTGAGTAAGTCTGTTTCTGTTGGATTATTTGAAGACATTTATAACGAGTTATCTGGGACTCTAAAATTTTTTTATTATTTTCTTATCTTAAGCTTAATCATAGAATCTTTGCTCTCGATAACTCATAAAGTCAGCTAATTTTAATTATTGGTAAATAATTTGAACCAACCTTAGAGTTAGATTGAGTCGAAGATCAAGTTCTCGTCAAATATCCGCTAAAATACAACATCGTAAGCTTAATTTGAGTAGGACTATCAGATAACTTCTGATTTTAAGACTATTCATAACAACTTAGTTAGTAATATTCATCTTCAACCCAGAATTGAAAGACGTGACCAAACTTCCTCGTACTAGTGAATCTGACATTTTATTGCGAATTCGCCATACTACTTCTCATGTAATGGCAATGGCAGTCCAAAAACTATTTCCTCAAGTACAGGTCACGATTGGACCATGGACAGAAACTGGTTTTTACTATGATTTTGATAGCCCTGAACCTTTCACTGATAAGGATTTAAAGAAAATCAGAAAGGAAATGATCAAAATTATGAATCGCAAATTACCTGTGATTCGAGAAGAAGTTAGCAGAGAAGAAGCCAAAACTAGAATTGAAGCTTTGGGCGAGCCATATAAACTAGAAATTTTAGATAGTATCCAAGAACCAATAACTCTTTATCATCTTGGTGAGCAGTGGTGGGATTTATGTGCAGGACCACATGTAGAGAGTACTGGTGATTTAAATCCTAAAGCCTTTGCTCTAGAGAGTGTTGCGGGTGCTTATTGGCGTGGTGATGAAAATAGACAACAGCTTCAGCGTATTTATGGCACTGCTTGGGAAACTCCAGAACAATTAGAGGAACACAAAAGACGCAAAGAAGAAGCTCTTAAGCGCGATCATCGCAAATTAGGTAAAGAACTAGGTTTATTTATTTTTGCTGATCCTGTAGGTCCTGGGCTGCCTCTTTGGACTCCTAAAGGAACTATTTTGCGATCGCAATTAGAAGATTTTCTCAAACAAGAGCAGGTCAAAAGAGGTTATCAGCCAGTCGTCACACCTCATATTGCCAGAGTTGATTTATTTAAAACCTCTGGACATTGGCAAAACTACAAAGAAGATATGTTTCCGTTAATGGCAGAAGATGCTGAAGCCGCAGCAGCAGAACAGGGTTTTGTCATGAAACCCATGAACTGTCCTTTTCATATCCAAATTTACAAAAGCCAATTACGCTCTTATCGAGAACTACCAATCAGATTGGCAGAATTTGGTACTGTCTATCGTTACGAGCAATCAGGAGAACTTGGTGGTTTGACAAGAGTTCGTGGCTTTACGGTAGATGACTCCCATTTATTTGTTACTCCAGAGCAATTGGATGCTGAGTTTCTGAAAGTAGTAGATTTAATTTTGACTGTATTCAAAAGTCTGCAATTAAAAACCTTTAAAGCTCGTCTTAGTTTCCGCGATCCTAACTCTGATAAATATATTGGTTCTGACGAGCTTTGGGAAACTGCCCAAGGAGCAATTCGTAGAGCAGTTCAGGCTTTAGATATGGATTATTTTGAAGCTGAAGGCGAGGCAGCTTTTTATGGTCCTAAACTCGATTTTATTTTCGAGGATGCTTTAGAAAGAGAATGGCAATTAGGAACAGTTCAAGTTGACTATAATTTGCCCAATCGCTTTGACTTAGAATATATTGCCGAAGATGGTTCGCGTCAAAAACCAGTGATGATTCACCGTGCTCCTTTTGGCTCACTGGAGCGTTTAATTGGTATTTTAATTGAGGAATATGCAGGCGATTTTCCTGTTTGGTTGGCTCCTGTGCAAATTCGCTTGTTGCCGGTAAGTGATGTTCATCGCGATTTTGTTAATGAGGTTGCGACCAAGATGCAAGCATTGGGAATTCGCGCCGAAGCTGATAATAGTCGCGAAAGACTAGGCAAAATGATTCGCAATGCCGAAAAACAAAAAATTCCTGTGATGGCAGTAATTGGTGATAAAGAACTTGAAGGTAATTCTTTGAGTATTCGTACCCGTGCTTCAGGAGAACTAGGAGCGATCGCTGTAGAAGAAGTAATTACCAGGCTCGAAAATTGCAATTTGAAGCATGGCGAATTTTAAAATGTAACTTTTAACTGATAATTGTTAACTCGATTTATTGGAGATTAGAATACTGTTTAAACTAGTTAAAGAATGAAAAGTGACAGTGGTGAGCATTATGACTATTTGGGTAAATGAGCAGATTGATTCCTGTGGAATTTTATACTCATGTATTGCTTCATGTAATGAAGAAGCAGCAAGAGATTGTCATCAAACTTGGCAAGCAAAACTCACTACTACCCAAAAACAAGAGGGTTGGATTGCTAGGTTGAGAACTGTTAGCTCTTGGGATGAAGTTCCTGTTAATGCTTTAAAAATTAGTTTTTAATAATCTAGCAGCAGTAAAACTTAAATATTCTGCTTACCATTCTGGGTCGTCGTAGACCGTAATGGTTACTTCTTGGCGATCGCTAGGAATTGAACTAATACAGGCACAAACAGTTGTTTCATCATCCAACTCTACCTCACAGGCATGACAAGAACCCATTAGACAGCCTGTGGCAATTTCCACGCCTGCTCTAGTGGCAACTGCCAAAATTGGCTCTCCTGATTCGGCATCAACAGTAATATTATCTGGTAAAAAATTAACTTTAATTGTCACTGTGTTAATTAAAAACTATGTTGGTTAGGAAATTTAGATTTTAAGTAGGTTAGTTAGCTATTAATGTTAGTAATCAATAAATATTAAAAATCAGATGAGGTCGCAACTTTAATTCTGGTCTTTAGGTTTGGTCAGTTTCGCAATTAATTCAATACTAGGAATTTAATCCTAGATTTGATTAAAACTCAAGATGAGCTTTGTATTCATGGCAAGAAGCTCAATCTCTAGACGATAACTAAAAACTGGATAGCTCTGAAAAGAACCACTTTCGATTCAGCAAATAAAAATCGCAATTTTTAGGTGAACTTCTATATTTTTACTGAGAATTTTCTAGACACAACCATTAAAGTATGCAGGCAAGCAATATTAAACAATCATAGTTGTGGTAACCACTACAGAGTGTGATCATCTTCAAACTACTGGATTAGTAACTTAAGGATGGCTGCATTTAGGAGTGATGAAAGTCCTAGTAATATTGATCAGCAAAAATTGCTTTTAAATTTAAGTTTTTATCTATGGTGTCTGCCAAGGCATTGATATTTGCTTCTCGCTGATCTCGATAGTTAGGAATTCCCGTTGCTAGAGATGTCATTCCTCTTTGCTTACGCAAATGATTTAACCAGGAACGTCGCCAAGGTCCGTTATCAAAAATACCATGCAAGTAACATCCCCATACAGATTGACTCTCATTTACAATCCCTAACCCAGGGTCGTCAAAAATATGATGGACTTCTTGTTGCCCTTCTCTAGCTTTTTGACTAAGACGACTTCTTCCTTGATGAATTTCGTAGCCATCTACGGGTAGTCCTGCTTGAGGAAAGTTAGAAAATACTTGTCTTTGACGAGAAATTTTATTGCCAGAAAGAATCGTTGAGATTGGTAATAGACCTAAACCATTAAATTCTCCTTGCTCTCCTTCTAGACCTTCTGGATCAATAATGCGATTTCCCAGCATCTGGAATCCACCGCAAATACCTAAAATAGATCCGCCAGCACTGGCATATTCTTTGAGTTGGTCTCCGAGTCCTGATTCTTTAAGTGCTAATAGATCGCGAATTGTGGTTTTAGAACCTGGAATAATTACTGCATCAGGATGTCCTAAAGAATCATTTAGTCCTATATAGCGAGTAGAAATACTAGACTCTGCTTCTAAGGGATCGAAATCAGTGAAATTAGAAATTCTTGGAAGATGAATAATTCCAATATTCAAGTCTTTATTTGCTTGAAATACTTTTCGATCTAATAAATCTAGTGAGTCTTCTGCTGGTAGCATGTGGTCGTACCAAGGAATTACCCCTAAGACTGGTATTTTCGTATATTCTTCCAGCCACTCAATTCCCGATTTTAAAAGTTCTTTGTCTCCTCGAAATTTGTTGATCACAATGCCTTTGATTAGCGATCGCTCACTAGGATCTAACAGCTCAAGCGTACCGACCACATGGGCAAAAGAACCGCCTCTTTCAATATCAACTACCAAAATTGTTGTTGCATTGAGGTGTTTGGCTACACGCATGTTTGTTAAATCACGGTGTTTTAAATTAATTTCTGCCGGACTCCCAGCACCTTCACAAACAACTAAATCGAATTCAAGAGATAAGCGATACAGTGACTCTTGGACTATTTCCCAACCCAAATCAAAATATTTTTCGTAATAGTCGGCTGCTGAAACCGTACCAGTAGATTTGCCTTTGATAATTACTTGAGATGTCATATTACCTTGAGGCTTGAGTAGAATTGGGTTCATTTCTACTCGTGGAGACACTCCGGCTGCCCATGCTTGGACTGCTTGTGCATAGCCAATTTCACCCCCTGTTGAAGTGACATAAGCATTCAAAGCCATGTTTTGACCTTTAAAAGGAGTAACACGCCATCCTTTTCTAGCTAATATGCGGCACAAGCCAGTAGTCAAGAAAGACTTTCCTGCATGGGAGGTTGTCCCAACTACCATGATTGCTTTCATGAAATAATCCTTGATGGTAATTATATATATCCACCGTTATAACAATTAGAATGAAATATTGTGAAAGGTAAATTACCTAAATTTGGTCAGTCACTCTCTTAAAATCACCAAAATAGTTATTTTAAGATTCAAGTTTTTGCTCTTTCTAATTCACAAAAAATTCTTCGTGACGCTATTACCTTTGCTCAAACTTACAAGTATTAAATGAAGATTGCTAACCAGCGGTTGAACCAATTTCTGATCTGGTCTAACCAAGAAGGTCTAGGAATTTGATTATTTACTTCCCAGTGACTAATAATCTCTCTGCCTAGTGGAGTTAAACGAAAACTGTCAGTTAATCCTTGTCCATCAACTTCTCTGCGAAGTAAACCGACATTAATAAGCCAAATTAAATAGGATTCAACTTTATTTTCAGCGATCGCTTTTTGCGTATACTGATTAGCTTTTCCTTGATTTAAAGCGATAGTAGATAGGGGAACACTATCATTCTGCATTGCCGTAAATAACTTGAGGGTAAAGGGTGAACAAGATAAAGCCCTAACCGCTCTATTCCAGGTTCTAAGATTAGATTGATTCTGACTGAATTGGAGTTTATTTTTAACCATCAACTAAATGAAAAGAATACCATTAAGTGAAAAGAATACCATTTCTATATAAGTGATATGTGATTTTTATCTCTGGTATATAGTTTTGCCAATAGCTATAACGTCGTAGGTGAAATTTAAATTATTTTTCAATTTCTTATTTTGTTGATTATGAATTATTTTAAGTGCATAACTTATAAGGCAATAATTAAGCATGATTACTTTGCCTTGAAAAAATTAAATTAATAATTTAGATGCAATTTTTCTTTGAATTAGTAACTTGATTTTTGTAAATTATATTACTAATGTATTTCTTGTTTTTGTGTCAAAAAAACAAGAAAATTACCTGAAAATACGGAAGTTGATTTATTAGTGCATGATTACAATTAGATAGTAGCTCTCGATTATAATTTAATCTAAAATTACATCAATATTTTTTATTTTTATATTCCAAATTACAGCAAATCTATATTTGATCGAAATCAAAGTGAGAAGTAAATTATGGTTTCAACAGTTTCAGATAACCAGTTAATAGACTTAGAAGATACGAATAAGCAATCCGCTGGATTTAAGATCAAGCATCATCATTATGGATTTCAAGATTTTTTCAATTTCAATCGACAGGAAGGAAAAATTATAGATTGGAATAAATCAAGAAATGTATTGGTAGGGGAAAGTTTTATTATCGGTCTGATGGCTGGTTTAGAAGAAGAAATCGGTCAAGCCTCATCGGTCATAATGTATAACATTGGTTATGAATGGGGGCAAAAAGACGCACAATTTTTTGGCGAATGGTTTCCTCAAGAATACGGATACGACGATATTAATCAACTCAATTTGAAATATGTACTTGAAGCTTGGTGGTGGCCATTTATTAGCCAAGGCTGGGGTAATTGGGAAGTTGATATGAGTGAACAAAAAAATGGATTTATGTTCATTAATATATTTGACTCGGCGATCGCCAAAAGCTTAGGAGATGTTGGCAAACCAATATGTCATATCTATGCTGGTCTGTTTGCAGGTTTCTTTAGTAGCTTAATTAAAAAAGAACTTGGCTGTATAGAAATTCAGTGCTACGGCATGGGTGCAAACTATTGCAAATTTCTCTTGGGTAAACAAGATAGAGTAAATGCCGCCTCATTTTGGCATGAAGAGGGAGTAACAGCTAAAGATATTCAAAAGAAACTACAACATGGGGAATATCGGAAGTGATCTCAACAGACTTATCTTTGGAGTTATTAGCTAAGGAATTTTGGCAACAATATCGATGGTTAGGTAAAAAAATATCCAATCATGAACTGAAACTAACAAGAGTTGACGATTGGTATTCTAGACGTGTTCAGGATTTTTTTGAGAATGCTAACTGGAACGGTTTACAGAATAATTTAAGTGACAATATTGCCAACCAGATTGATCTCGAACTTAGCTTAAGCTTAACAACAAAAGATTTCTTTCAATGCTTTTCTTGGCAAGGAAAGAAAAGAATAGCTTCGATACAGATGAGTCAAGAAATTATTACAGATAAAAAAAATATAAAAGAAGAAAAGCAATCAACCTTAAGTGAATTATCTCAATTATTTTAAAAAATGAATATAAAAATACGCGAGCTACACAAAAAAGCAGAAATGCATTACCTAGAAGATCAGGAATTAGATAAGATTGGTAATTATGTATATTTATTATCAAAAAAAACAGAAATATATAAAATTATAAGTTCTCAAGAAGTAGATATTTTTCAACCAATAGCAAATCAAATAAATAATATTTTTACTGAAGAAGAACCAGAAAAAATTGAATTAGCTTTAAAATATTGGATCTCCATATTAAGGCATTGGAATATGGCTTTGATTACAGAAGATCCAAATTATATTCATGAACATGTTTTGGATTGGTTAATCCCTCAAATTAAGGGATATCAAATTAGCATTCTCTCCAATAAAATATTTTCTCTGCTCCAAAAAAGCTTGTCCAAAAAACTCTCTTCTGTTCAGTATTCTTTTCTTAAACCTTATATCGAAGAGACGGAAAATAACTTAGTCAATTCTAATATCCAGTCCTAGCCAATATATTTAAATCGAGAGATTTTATTCACATCATGATTTCTATCAAAGAGTTATTAAAAGATACACAGATTAAGAGTAATTATTTTGCTGCTGAATCTTATCTTAAAGGTGATTTTGAATCTGGATTGATAGAAAATATCAATGGAGAGCGGGTATTAGCAATTTCAGACATATGTCTTGATAGTATTTATGCTGGTTTGAATAATGAGGTTGGCTCTTCTGCCGGTTTAGTTCTGTTCAAATGCGGTGTTTGGTGGGGTAAAAGTTTTTATCGACAATTTGCGGAAGAAGTTAGTTCTCACTATCAGCAATCGCTGGCTGACATCAGAATGATGGAACTTTCACAATGTATTCAACAATTCTGGAAGTCTCATGGCTGGGGGTTGATTACTTTAGATTTTGATTACTATCAACAAGGATTTTTAATTGTCAAAATAGTGCAATCGCCTTTTGCTCGACCTGAAGTTTTAGGCAATGAACCCTCATGTTATTTGGAAGCAGGGATGCTCAGTTCCTTTTTCTCGAATTTATCAGATACTAAACTACATTGTATTCAAACTAGTTGTGAGTCTCTTGGGGCAAATTGTAATTTGTTTGTTCTTGGACTTGCTAAAAGATTAGAACCTATTCAACCTTTAGTTGAGAATAAAACTTCTCATTCTGACATTATGGAGTTTCTTGATAAAAACTAATCTCAGTTAGGCAAAAATTATTCTGATTTTTGATGGCAAATTACCTCTGCTTATAAATATGTCAAAAACCATTCGGCTTGAACCAATAGGAACAGAAAGCACCGTTGATACTAATACGCAGCTACTATCAGGATTGCTGCAACAGGAGATAAAACTTCTTCAAGCTTGTGCAGGAAGAGGCTTGTGCGCAACGTGCCATGTTTTTATTAAGGATGGGATAGAGGGTCTTTCGCCAATTACAAAAAAAGAACAACGGACTTTGGGTTTAATCACCACTTGTAATGAAACGTCTCGCCTAGCTTGTCAGGCAAGAGTAGTAGGTGATGGTATTGTTGTTCAACTTCCATCTGGTACTTATATTAATGAGGTGGATAATATTGACGACTTAGTTGGTCGTCGGGCACAAGCAGATATTTTGCATCCCATAACTGGTCAGGTTTTGGTCGAGGAAACTAAATTAATTACTCGCTCCATGATTAGTCAGCTTAATGACACCAAAATTAAGGTTGATCAATATCTGGCAGGAACCGAAGACGCGTAGTGAGCAGTAAAAATTTTTTGTTTATTTTATCTATTGGAAAAAGAGGCTAATAAATTGATTTTAAAACAATTATCCCGTTTAAGCTCTAATGTTGAAGGTCGTTATGCGACACCGCAAGAGTTGCAATTTGTTACTGATTTTCAGTCTTCTTTAGAATTGAGAATTTCAACTTATCGCAGAATTAGAGATGCTGAACTTGAGATTGTTAATCTGACTTATGAAAAATCTTGTTTACAAGAACCAAGGTTTTTTAGTCAAGAAAATGAATATGTAAAGTCTTTTTGTATAAGGGATGCCAAGATTGTCTTGGTTTCTGTGGGCTTGGCTATCCTCACTAACGATCTTGAAGAACTTAAAGATAATCTCTTAATTTGGCAAAAAACTATTGTGAAAGCTTTTGATCACAAAATTTGTATCACTGTTTTTTATCGAATTATGGAAGAGGTCATTCAAGAAAAACTGTCGGAAGAAGAACTAGTGCTAGTAAATCCTGCTTTAAAGTTAATTTTTCATTCTCTTTCTGAATAGTTAATTTAACAATTCACCATATTATTTTTACTTATTATGAGCAATAAATTAGACTCAATTGAGGTTTCCGTGGGCGATCGCCGATTAGAAATGGCAGAAAAAGTATCTGTTTTTCTTGCTTTTGGGGGATCTGTTGTTGGTTTTATTTTTCAAAAATATTTCTTGGTTTTTGCACCGATATCTTGTGCGTTAGGTCTCAACCTGATTAATCGGCAAAAAATGTTAGCGTCTGTACAACAAAATTACAGTATGCAGATTGAGGCTCTCAATCATAAACATGAGTCTCATGTCACCACAACGACCAAACTAAGAGAAAAACAAACCAGAGTCTTTAAGGATATGGAAAAATCCCAAGCTGATCTACATCAAAAGCTTGAAATTTCCAAGAATAAAATCAAGAAACTGGGACTGTCTTTAATCGACGTGAATCAGGTCAGTAAGAATTTAGATGATAGTATTTCAGAACTTAATAAGCAGCAAAAAGATATTGACGTGGTTGTTCAAGAATTAAGAGTATTGGGCAATAGCGATGATCGAGAAAGTAACGATGATAGTCCTGCTAACTTTTACTGCAAAAGAGGTTTAATTTATCATAAAAGACAGAAGTATCAACAGGCTTTGAAAGATTTTAATCAGGCTATTAAGTTAGACGAAAACTTTGCGCCGGCTTATCACCACTCTGGTTTGACTTATCTTACTCTTGGCAATAAGCGCCAAGCATTTGAAAGCCTCAGAAAAGCTTCTCAGCTTTATTTTGCCAGTAATGATTTGGATAAATATCATCAAGTACGTAAGTTGAGTCAGAAGTTGTATCATGCTGAGGGAGAAACTGATTTAGAGTCTCTTAATGAGTCTTCTTCTCTGAACACTGCTACTGAATCTTCTTCGCAATCTCCTAGTCAAAAGATTGCGGTTGATGATTTATTTTCTTAATCTTGATTGGATATATTTAGTTCTCTAATGCCCACAGAATTTGAGTTTGTTATAGTGCCGCGAACAAAAAAAGCTGAGAACCTTTTTGCTGGTTATATTTAAAGTTTCGGTTATATACATAAAATTTAAAATCTATCTCATTAAAGTTTTTTATAAACATTAAGAAATTGACAGCAGACATGCTCGTAAGTTGTTGATAGTTCGCTGGTTTTCTGCTTCTGTTCCGACTGTAATTCTTATTCCTCCACCTGTATGACGAATTAAAGTACCACAGTTTTTTAATTTTGTTACTAATGAGGCTAATTCTAAATCCTGATCTTTTGCCTTAGCTAGTCTAATGTATAAAAAGTTGGCTTGCGATCGCCATAATTGCAAATCGCTGGCAAACTCATTGCTTAATTCTTGCCACATTAAATCTCTTTGGCAAATTGTTTCTGTTACTAAAGGAAGTAAAACTTGGCGATTCTGCAAGGCTAACAAAGCAGCATTTTGAGAGAATGCAGGCAGATTGTAAGGTAGACGAACTTTTTCTAATGCTTGAATAACTTCTGGATCGGCTATCGCATAGCCAACACGATGGGCAGCTAAGCGAAATGCTTTAGAAAAGGTACGCAAAATTATCCAGTTGGGACGCTGACTAATTTCTGCAACTAATGAAAGTTTGCTGAATTCAAAATATGCTTCATCTACGACGACTAAAATATCTTTTGGTAAACTTTTTAGCCACTCTATCTCCGCAGAGGTCAAGCAATTGCCAGTAGGTGAATTAGGGTGGACTACAAAAACTACTCTAACTGGGGTTGTTTCTTTTGATCGATTGCTTATTGCGACTTGGGCTTGCTCTACATCAATAGCAAAATTATGGGCTTGACGCTCAATAGTTTGGACGGGGATACCCAAAGTTTGTGCCAAAATTGCGTACATAGAAAAAGTTGGTTTGGCAACCAAAATTGAGCCGTTGCCACCAAGACAAGTCGCAATTAGGAGAGAGCGAATTAACTCGTCAGAGCCATTGCCGACAGAAATATGATTTGGTGTGATTTGGTCTGTTAGCTCGGCAGATTCTTGGACATATTCAGCGATCGCTGATTTGAGTTGAGTATGACCACCATCAGGATAACGGTTGGCTTCTAGGGAATGTTGGTAAAAATTGCCGAGTTTTACTTTAAGTTCTTGAGGCAAATCGAGAGGGCTTTCATTAGTATCAAGAAGATCAAGAGGTTGTGTCGATGCCCCTCCAGGATGAGGTTTATAGGCAGCTAGCTTGGCTAAATCAGCACGTAAAAATTTCAAACTTTCAGTCATTGTCAGTTGTCAATGATAGGGTGACTTATTTGTACTCGGCATTTAATTCTATCTGTTCTTGACCTTTACTCGTGAGTTTTAATCAGTAAAATATAATTAGAGAAGTAGATTATTTGAGAAGTAAGTATCTTTTCCAGAAAGCATCTTTTAAAGAACAATAGGATAATGAAACTAAATCTATCTAAATCTTCTTCCAAAATTATTTTTAGTTATTTGTGTGGAGTGATCGCCTTAAGTGGAATTGTTCCTCAAATAATTAATCCCAAGTTGGTTAATGCCCAATCTCAACTATATTCAGTCCCAACTATCGATTGGAGCGATCGCCTCAGTAGTTTCGATCAAGAGGATTTAAATACAGAACAGGTCTATTCCTTTAACTGTACAGAGGCACCAGAAAGGCAAGTTTATACCCCTGTATGGGGAACAGATTTGTACACTATTAATTCTGGACTATGCCAAGCTGCGGTTCATCAAGGAATAATTACGAATAGTGGTGGTCTAATCAATATCAAATTACTTACCGCAAATTCTGATTATCAAGGTAGCGACTGCTTTGGTATTTCTAGCTTGGACTACAATCGCCCCAGTGATGGATTTCAATTTATTGGTAATCCCATAGCATCCGAGACCAACTTACCAGAAGATAATCAGCAACAGCAAAAAGGTGACAGACGTCCATCTCAAATTGAAAGAACAGTAGGAAATGGTGTTAGAAGAGGAATTGAAAGAACTATTTCTGACTCAATTAGAGATATCTTTCGCTAAATTGAGCTGAAATCTTTTGTCTGCAAGTTCAATTGAGTATTTTGAACAAACTCACTTTGCTGTTTTTAGTGATTTTTGAATTTTTTGTTACTTTACACTTGTTTATACCTGACGACCGATTGCCTTGAAATGGCACAATAACCTTGATGTCAAAAATAGAGGACTTTGATGAAGGTGGTAAAAAAATTGAGTAACGAGATTTTAGTCAGTATTGGTGTAGTCTTAATTTGTGGCTTAATGCTAGTTGGTTCCTTAGTCTTGGGTAATGACAATCAAGATGAAGCAATTGCATCGACCCTTGGCAAAACTGAGGTAGTTGAGTCTATTACTTCAACTTCTAGCCCCAACCAATTAATTGCCAACATCAATGACACACAGAAGGAAATATTAATTGCTATGGATACGTCGAATGCTGTTACAACAGCCTCAGGACTGAAATATGTGGTTGTTAAAGAGGGAGATGGTGCAACTCCTAACACTGGGGATAACGTCACTGTTCATTACACTGGCACCTTAGAGGATGGTAGTAAGTTCGATAGTTCTCGCGATCGCGGTCAACCCTTTCAATTCAAAATTGGCGTAGGTCAAGTAATTAAAGGTTGGGATGAAGGCGTAGGAACTATGAAAGTTGGAGAACAACGTACTTTAATTATTCCCTCCGAACTAGGCTATGGTGCTAGAGGGGCAGGCAATGTTATTCCTCCTGATGCAACTTTACTTTTTGATGTTGAATTATTAAAAATCGGTTAGGTTCCAAGTTCCTAATCACAACTTAATAGTCAGGAATTACAGGAGAGCTAGATCTAGCCTCCGAAACATAAGTCTGAGAATAACTGCTGTCGGATGCTTTATGAATATAAGTCGCGTCAGCAGCTTTTTTTTGCTTACCAACTGGAGGTATTTCTAAAAGATCCCTCGCCCCAGTGATTCCCTGACCAATAAAGAGAAGAAGAGCTAGACAATTTAAGACAATATGAACTTTACGCCAAAATAAAGAGCGATCGCGATAAATATCATCGACAATTGCTAAAGAAAATAACATGAGAATAGAGACCGCAATCCCATAGTAGTAGTGAGACCAGTACCATTCTTTATCCAATCGCCAAACACCTTCTTGCGCGCCCAAAATTATTAATCCCATCCCTGAAAGGGTTGCAAATATCGCTCGCCATAGCATTGGTCTTGCCCGATATAGCAAAATAGTAGAGGCAATAGTGGCAATAAACATCAGCACAATAAAAACAACTTGGAACTCATCTAAATCCCCATTTTTTTGCAATTTGGGAATACCTTTTAAAAAAATAGAATAGGCTAGCGCAATGATACTAATGCCAACAACACTTCCTGTAAGCCAACGACCAATTGCAACATGTTCTTTGCCAACAGCAGGGGGAATTTTACTTTTGTCCCCATTTTTAATTGCTAATCGTCTTTGGCGTGTTTGCCAAGCATAATTAGTAGCAATTCCAATGAGCGGAAAAACCATGACAACGGCGATCGCTGGGTGAATTAATCCAGCAAGGTCTTTTGATCCTAGAGCACTAAACCCTAATACGAATTGAGAGAGCAAAAGATCATTAAATCGATTAAATATAGGCATATTAGTTCTTACAATCAGCTTCTCGGGAAATTTGCTTTTCAGCACGTTCTCAGCAACTTAAAGCATCATAATTAAAACAAACTGAGTTTTTTTAGATTAGAAGATGAAATCTTCCTTGCACAGTCACATTGACGACATTTTAGTTATTATTCCAGTTCTCAATGAAGAATCTACTATTGCTGATGTAATTCGTAACTTACAAAATTATGGATTGAATCGAATTCGGGTTGTTGACAATGGCAGCAGTGATCGTAGTCGAGAAGTCTCTCTCGATGCTGGTGCTGAAGTAATCACGGAATCGATTGTTGGTTATGGTCAGTCTTGTTGGCGGGGTTTACAAAATATCCCTGAACAGATCGAATGGATTTTATTTTGTGATGGTGATGGTAGTGACGATTTAAATTGTCTGCCTGACTTTTTGAATTTGCGCCAACAATATGATTTTATTCTTGGCGATCGCCGTGCTACGAAACAAGGGCGCTCAGTCATGACTCCAGTTCAGAAATGGGGAAACATTCTAGCAACTAATCTCATGAACCTTGGTTGGGGTCATAGATATCAAGACCTTGGACCTTTGCGTATGATCAAAAAGAATGCTCTCAATGCAATGGACATGAGCGATCGTGCCTTTGGCTGGACTGTAGAAATGCAGGTCAAAGCAGTAGAAATGGACTTAAATATCTGCGAATTACCTGTCAGTTATCTTAATCGTCAAGGTGGTAAGTCAAAAATTTCAGGAACGATTATTGGTAGTTTTCAAGCAGGGACAACAATCTTATCGACTTTAGGTTCTCTTTATTTGCGAAAAGAGAACCGTGTCACGAACCCTTGGTTATCTTGGGTCAGTGGTTTGATTATTTTGATAGGTGCAATTATCACCGCGCAAGGAAATCTTACCTATCCCAGTGGCTTTCCATATTTTAGTTTGGGAATGGCGATGATGAGCATTGGTTTTATCTTATCTTGGGGGATAGAAAAAGTTAACTGGGCTTGGTTTTGGGCTATTGCTATTTTGAGCAGAATAGCCTTAGTCACAATGTTTCCTGGTAACGATATTTGGCGATATATTTGGGAAGGTTATATTCAATTGCAGGGATTTAGTCCTTATGAACTAGCTCCAAATGCGTCGGCTCTTTTGTCCTATCGAACTGAATGGTGGTGGCAAATTAATCATCAAGATGTTTCAGCTATTTATCCGCCCCTATCTCAACTAATTTTTAGACTACTAGCATTTATTGCCCCGACAGTTCTTGTTTTCAAGTCTGCTTTCACAATAGTGGATTTAGTGATTTGCTATTTTTTAGCACGTAATTTTTCTCTGCAAAAGTTATTGCTCTATGCTTGGAATCCTTTAATTCTTTACTCCTTTGCCGGTGGAGGACATTACGATAGCTTGTTTGTTTTACCTCTAGTGATTGCTTGGCTAGTTTTCTGGGAAGCTCCTGCATCACTTGATCATCATCAGTTAAATCAACATCAATCCAATTACAAGTTTGTCTTGGGTGCTCTTTGCATTGGCATTAGTGTTGCTATTAAATGGATATCTCTCCCCATTTTGGCTTGGGCTGTTTGGCGTGCGTATCATAAAGTGAATCTCAAGACCGCTATTTTAGTTGGCTTACTAGGGGTTTTACCTTTGATTGTAAGTAGTTTATTTTTTTGTTCTCCTAGCGCTTGTTCTTTGGTTCCTGTTGATTCTAATTTTGTATCTCAAGGGAGAAGTGCAACTTTCATTCCCTATTTTTTAGCTAAAATTTGGCAGTATTCAACGACGACAAATTCTATTTTTGCTGTTCCGTTAGGTCTAGGCACTTTATACTTGCTCTGGAAAAGATCTCGCTACCACTTATTTTCACAAGACTACTTTTACTTATTATTATTAATTTCTCCTATTATTCATGGTTGGTATTTTACTTGGATAGTTCCCTTTGGAGTAGCCACTCAAAATTGGGGGATTCGCTTTTTGAGTGTCTCTAGTCTTGTTTACTTTATGTTGCCTTATCGTGAAGCTTTAGGCGAAAACGGATGGAAGCTAAGTTTGCTAGAAACTTTATTTCTGTGGATTCCCTTTGTGGTGGGCTATTTTTGGCGAGATTCTCGTAAATCTCGTTCGAGCTAGTCATTTAAATATGATGAGATAACATTTCAATCTAGTTTTTTCCAGCCTAAAACTTTATTATTGGCTCGAAAAATAATTGAGTTAGCTAACCCTAGCTGTTTCATCGCTAAGTAAAGAATATGAGTTTGCTCGCGGGTGAAAGGAAATAAATATGGTGATGACTCAAAATCTATACATAACACAGTTGAATTGCCCCAAGGTTCACGGAAAATGCGACTCCTTTTTAAAAAATTTCCAGTTAAAATTTGAAAACGGGAGATTATTTCTTTCTCTAATTCTGAGCTACTACCGTTTAAAGGCGATTCCATATTAATCAATACCCAGTTTAAGGCATCCTCTTGATTTTTGAGCCGATAAAAACCCTACAATTCTATCTATCATTTTTTTTTGGAATTTAGAAAAAAAAGTTGATTATTTTTATAATCATCATTCAATTTAGATGCTTTCTTTTTCACAAATTGCCTAGCTTACTAGAAAAAATCAATTAAGATAATCTTAAGTAGATTAATAATCTCATTCTATATTTGAGTTTTCAGGTCTATATCAATTTAGTTTTACTATTTTGCATATAAGTATTTTTCAAAAATTTTTTGTTATCAGTAATTACTTCCTAATCTTTCATGAATCAGTCAGATCAATCTAATCAACAGAATAATTCTAGTGAATCCTTAAATTGGCAAAATCAGACTGAAGAATTGGAAGAACTTGATTTTGAATCACAGTCTGACAGTCATAACTTAGCTACAGAAACTAGTCAATCAGTCTCTAATATGTCAACAAATAAATCTTTCCGAAATTTTTTAAACAAAAGCTTAGTTTCTGGTTTTGTGTTGGGCTTTCTGGTTTTTTGGGGAGGTGGCAAGCTATTATCGCGCAGTCCAGAAGTTGAGCAAAATGGGCAAGAAGTTGCGCAGAAATCTTCTTCTTCTCAAGGTCGAGCTGTTACGACTGCCTTGGTTGAAAATAGTTCTGTGAACAGGATTATTGAGGCTACGGGAACAGTTGAATCTACTGATTTAGTTCCTATTATTGCTGAAGTTAATGGGATTCCAATTCAAGAAATTTTAGTTAGAGAAGGATCTGTTGTTAAGCGAGGTCAAGTTTTGGCTAAGTTGAAAGATAACAACTTAAAAACTGAATACTTGGAAGTGAAAGCACGAGTAGATCAATTTGCAGCTCGGTTAGCTGAGTTAAAGGCAGGTACAAGATCTGAGGAAATTTTAAGAGGGGAGCAGCGAGTTAAAAGTGCTAAGGCAAGGTTCTTAGCGGCTCAGTCCGATTTGAGGCTAGCTGATAAAAGAGTTACTTCTAATCGCCGATTAATAGATCAGGGTGCGATTTCTCGCGATCGCTTTGATGAAGTCCTCAACCAGGCGCAAAGTGATCGTGCTCAGGTTAATGAAGCCCAAGCAGATTTAGATGAAGCAGTTCAAGAGTTAGAACAATTAAGATCAGGCAATATTCCTTCCGTGATTGCCCAGGCTCAGGCAGAGTTATCTCAAGCTAAAGCACAACTACAGATTGCTGCTGTGCAATTAGAAAATACTAATATCAAGGCTTTAACTGATGGGGTGATTGCAGAGCGTAATGTCCAAGTAGGAGATGTAACCTCAACTAATCAAAACCTATTCACTATTATTGAAAACGGTAACTTAGAACTGCGTTTACAAGTTCCAGAAACTGATTTAAGTCAATTGAAAGTTGGGCAAGTAGTGGAAATTGGTGGAGATAAATCTGATGCTGCTGTGATTACCAGTCGAATTAAATCCATCAATCCTGTTGTAAACAGTGACTCAAGACAAGCAGTTATCAAAGTGGATTTGCCTCGTCAAGCTCAACTGAAACCAGGAATGTTTCTTAATGCTTCAATTATCGTTGCTCAAACTCAAGCGTCTACAGTTCCGATTAAAGCTTTGTTACCTCAGAATGATAACAAAGCGATAGTTTTTATTTTGCAACCTGATCGAACGGTAAAAGCTAGATCTATTTCTTTAGGAAGTATTGTGAATGGCGATCGGATGGAAGTATTAACTGGTTTGGAATCTGATGAGCAAATTATTGTTAAAGGCGCTAGCTATCTGAAAGATGGTGATTTAGTTACTATTGCCTCAAAATTAGTTGAATCGGTTAAGTAAGCAATTATCGTAAATATTAGTTATCCAATAAAAAAGGGTTAGCTCTGTATGAACTAACCCTGATTAATCGGGAACGCGTTGCAATTTTTATTATTAATTAGTGAAGAACTAGTTTTACATTGGCGTTCTGTAGACCGCCACGCTGCTTCACCTCAGCTAATGTTCTATTGACTGCATATTTCTGATTGATAGAATTAATCAATTCAGTTTGATTATGCTTCTTCGCAACACCCCAAAGGTCAGCAATTAGATCAAAGGTGCCATCGCTATTTTGGCTCCAGCCCAAATCGTAATCACCATCTAGAACTGCAACAATATCAGATCTAACTTTGAGACCGTTGTAACCACGCACATCGGCATCAGTTTTAACTTGGATGCCAAGATCGCGAAGAGAATTAGTTAAGGTTTCAGCATCGCTGATTTTAGTGCGTAAGGTGCTAAAGTGAGACATAGGAATTTCCTCCAGTAGAAGAGACGTAAACAACAACTTTAATTTTGATATATCTACTGTCTTAATCGATACAGTAAGACAGTTTTTTTAAGGAACTGCTAGCTTTAGCTAGCCTTTACGACCACCATTTTCATGGGGAAGAAAGTCTGTTAGAACTCCAGTCGCTGATATTCAGCGACGGAAGCCGATGCGGGACGGGCTCTTTGTCTAGCCCAGTCTCTTAGTGCACTTACTTGCTCGGTCATAGTCCGAGACAAAGGCAAAGTAGACTTAATCGCCGCAATAATATCAAGCTGGGTAAACTCACGATCTTGCGCAAAGGCATCATACATTGCTGCAATAATCGCTTGTTCAATTTCTGCCCCAGAAAAACCATCAGAAACCTTGGCAAGCTGCTCTAAATCGAAGCGAGTAGTCTCAGGTCTGCGCTTGCCAAGATGAATTCTAAAAATATCTTGTCTTTCGGCTAAGGTTGGTAAATCTACAAAGAAGATTTCGTCAAATCGACCCTTTCTCAAGAACTCTCCTGGTAGTCTCTCAACCCGATTGGCGGTTGCCATGACAAATACAGGTGAAGTTTTTTCCTGCATCCAAGTCAAAAAAGATCCAAAAATTCTGCTAGAAGTACCTCCATCAGAGTCGCCTGATCCAGCTCCTCCTGCGAATGCTTTATCTAGCTCGTCAATGAAAAGAATTACTGGAGAAATCGATTCTGCCGTTTTGAGCGCATTGCGTAAATTAGCCTCAGAACGACCCACCATTGAGCCATCATAGACTCTACCCATATCTAATCTTAATAGAGGTAGACCCCATAAGCGAGAGGTGGTTTTGGCAATTAAAGACTTTCCACAACCTGGAACCCCTAAAATCAGCATTCCTTTAGGTTGAGGTAGTCCATACTCCCTAGCTCTTTCTGTAAAGGCGTTAGAACGCTGTCGTAACCACAATTTTAACTCTTCTAAACCACCAATAGAATTGAGAGTTTCATCCTCTTCAATGTAATCGAGAATCCCATTTCTTCTGATTAACTGCTTTTTTTCCGAAAGCACGATATCTACTTCAGACTCAGAAAGTTGATTAGACTTTAAATAAGCCTTTCGATAAACTTTCTCGGCTTCATCTTTAGTTAATCCTAAAGCCGCTTTTAGTAATTTTTCTCTAGCTTCAGTTTCTAAACGTTGCCCTCTAGATCTCTGTAATTGAGAAGATAGAACTTGATTTAGTTCTTGTAAATCTGGTAGAGGATAGTCAAGTACTACTACCTCTTTCTCCAATTCGATGGGAACTTGGAGAATTGGCGACATCAGGATAATAAGTTTATCTGTTCCTTTAAATGAAGCGATCGCATCTCGTAGCCATCTTGTTACTACTGCACCATCAAGAAAAGGGTGTAAATCTTTAAATATATAGATAGCAGATTCTTTCTGTCTGACAACCCACTCAAGTGCTGATTCTGGAGAAACAGTGTTGTGTTGAGTTACTTGGCGAGGTTGATCATATTCAACAATTCCATGGGTTACTGTCCAAACATAAATTCTTTTTCTATGTTCTTTACTGTTAGAGGCAATTCTCGATATTTCTGCTTCCGCTCTCTCTTCTTCGGGAGTAACTAAATGAATGAGAGGATACTGAGCTTTAATAAGTATTCCTAATTCTTCTTTCATAATTTTTATCGACCATAATAATTAGGCTTAAGATGCACAACTAGATCTACAAAATCTGTGTGTGTCTTTTCTTTTATTTGTTTGAGAAGAAAGCAAAAAATATCAATTTCAATACCTTCATAGACCTATTCAGACTGTTAACGCAAGAATGTTGCGTTCAAAATACGCTAGCAAATAACTAATTTTTCTCCAGAAGAACTTTCCCCAGTATTTGCGCTACTTCTAATTGCGATTGGCAATTCTTCCGATAGCACTCCAGGATCTTCCTTAAGCGATTTAAGGTCTTTTCCACGCATTACTAAAGCCGATTCACATTCCGGGCAGAAGTAAACTTGGTGGGTCTTACCACTGTTAGCGCTACTCTCTTCTACTTTGTCTGAATTGTGAATATAAAAGGATACCGCTCTTTCTACCAGTGCTGACATAGACTCAGCATCAATGGCAGCCTTAATTTTTAACTTACGGTGGAGTTCTGGAGGAATATATAAGGTTATTTTTTGCTTACTCTGCATGTCATTAATTTTAATAATTACCCAATTAGTTAGGTTAAAGAATTAACTCTAACTCTTGTTAACTGCTTGAGTATATTCACTAAGTTATCGTTGATAATTTTTCCTGTCAAGATGGTAAGCCGTTTTGACGTCAAAACTGTTACTTTATTTAACATAAGAAAATATCTGTTTATATAAGCGAAAATTAGCAGAGGCTTGTAAAGCAATTCCAATCTTTTCAGTTCTAAAACTTATTATCCTTATGTTAATTATCAATCGAAGATTGGCTTTTAGCGATCGCAACTTTCGAGGTTGCTTAAGCTAGAGACAATTTCATCAAGAGCTTTAACCAAGTCTTGATCTGAACGATTAGTAGGTTGATTAGCGATCGCGCTAAAAGCTAAGGTTCCATAATTGTCAGTTTCTATATAGCCAGATAAAGCCCTAACACCTCGCAGAGTTCCTGTTTTGGCTCTCACTGTACCTTGCGCTGAAGTAAAGCGAAGTCTATTTCTCAAAGTTCCACTTTCTCCAGCAATGGGTAAAGAAGCCAAGAATATTTCTTTGCCCTTCGCATTATGCATTGACCTTAAAGTAGTTACTAACGTTCTGGGAGTCGCCAAATTGTTACGAGATAGACCAGATCCATCTCTCATGCGATAACCATTGGGGTCAACGCCAATACTACTCAAAGCATTGCGCACAGATGAATAGCCACCCAAATAACGGAGTAGGACATTTGCATAATTATTATTACTTCTGAGATTAGTCGTAATAATCCAATCTCGAATCGAACTAGAGCGAATTTTGCCTAAAGGGTTTAGTTTTTGCAAAGCTGCTGCGGTTACCAATAATTTGATGTTCGAAGCCGGAATCATATAAGAGTCGGGGCTACGACTGTAAACTGTATTGCCTTCAATAGTTTGAATTAAAATTCCCCATTTGCTGCCCTTAAGATGAGGACGAGCCAAAATATTATTGATTATGTTGTCTACATATGGCGAGCAAACTTGTGATGGATTCTGGCGTGGTGGCGGGACAATAATTTCGATTGGTTTGAATTTTTCCAAGCGACTTAATGTATTAGCTTGTATACCTTGTAAATTTGAAAGGCAAAAAAACGGCAAGCTGATTGTCAGTGCTGCCATCTTCAACAAAGGCAAAGTTGATCTCATTTGGTTTTAGTGTGAGGAGAGAATGCAATTCAAACAATCGCTATTCCTATGTATCCACCATTTTCTAATTCATTAGTTTCTGTTCGTCAAGCAAATTGACTGGGTTGTAAATAAACGTTGGTAGAAAT
>CALKUU010000273.1 GCA_937996665.1 uncultured Xenococcaceae cyanobacterium
CCTTCGCCAGCTTCGCCGTTGGCATCGAATACTCGACTGAAGACGCCGTTGTGATCGTTGTCGCCTCGACCGAACCAGCTGACAACCATGCCGCCATCAGCAAGGTGGTCCACGCTTGGTCGCTTCTGGGCGCCACGAAGCGTCTCGTTCACCTGAATCGTGGATGAGCCGATGATGCCGTCTCCAGTCTGACTGAAGGTACGAGCCCAGATTCCTATACCCTGCCCGGCTGGAGCCTGCTGCCAAGCAGTTGCGATCTCGCCTGATTCGCTGATGCTTATCGAAGGGAATTTTTGGGTGCCACTGGAATCTTCATTGATGCGAATCTGATCGCTGCCATTCAGGCTCATGTGGACGCCACTCTGGCTTCGGATTCTTCTATGGCAGTAAATAATCTTTGTGCATTTTTAGGAGATCTCAACAGGTGCAGGCTTTCGATTAGGGCGATTAATTCTTCGGCAGGTAGAATGGCGATGTCTTTATGACCTCTTCTGGTGATTAGAGCGATCGCGTTTTCTGATTCGATGCGATCTAGTAGTGAGGCTAGGTTTTTTCTGGCGTCGGTATAGGAGGTGGAGATGGGAAACACTTTTTTACCTGTACATATTATCTGTACATTCTAACATTAGGTTTCTTGTGAGCAAATTTGTTGATGTTGATTAAATAAACTTCTCATCAAGAGCTTGAATAGTTTCTTGCAAAGTGATCACTATTTACTGCTTAAATTATGTGAAACTTTTTATCATTAACCTTATGTAGGCTCTAACAAATAACATTTAAGAGCTAGTAGCAAAAAGTGATCCCTTTATTCAAAAAGCAATATAGCGGTTGCTCAACTAGTACAATACGCCTCAGAAAGGAGCGGGTTTGAGCTGTTTATATGCGCCTCACTGAAGCCGAAACCGCTATATGCATTTGGAAATGCGGATACAAATAATTTTTCACAAGTCTAGTAATTAGTTGATATTACGACATGCGACTTAGAAATCAAGAAAATTATTGTATTTTTTGGGAATAATTAAGTTAAGTATTTTCAAGTTTTATAGTTGGGCAATCAACCTATGACTACAGAAACTCTAGAAGAGCAGTTTCATGAAGAAATGATTGGTGTTTACAAAAACACTGGTCGGGAAACAGGTTATTGGGCGCGTCGATATTTGCAAAAAGTAAGGAGAGTAGGAGGTTTGCAAGTAGCTCATGATTTACTTAAACCTACAAAAGATTTGGCTAAGGGGTTGCAAACTTTGGTGGAAAAAAATCGGATTGATTTATCAGTAGAAGCTCTTGTCCTACGAAATCCTTGGTCATCTTTTTTTTCATCAGAAGAATTAAAAGTTGCCCAAGAAAGAATAAACCTTATAGCAAGCCTCCATCTTCCAGAAGAAGTCTCAAAGAAGGAGATCTTGTTAGAGGGTTCTGTTTGTCAAATCACAGTAAATCATTATGAAAGAAATTCAAAAGCACGTAAAAAATGTATTGAATACTACGGTACAAATTGTTATGTTTGCAACTTTAACTTTGGGAAAGTATATGGTGAAAAAGCTGAAGGGTTTATCCATGTTCATCACTTAAAACCTCTTAGCAATATCTGCGGAGAATACGAAGTCAATCCAATTGAAGATCTGCGACCAGTTTGTCCTAATTGCCACGCGATGATTCATTTAGGTGGCAAAATAAGGAGCATCAAAGATGTCAAAAAAATGATAACTCGATAGCCATTGCCTAAATTAAGATCACATCTCAATCCTAAGACAGAAGGTGAAAGCAACAGTTTTGTTTAAATTTTAGATAAAAATAACTTCTAATCACCCTTTGTATTAAGACAAATATAAAATTTGAAAATAGAATAAATATTAAAGAACTAATTTCAGTGGTCTTGTATGAAGATCGCTCTACAAAAATCACCAATCATCATCCACCGTCTCAAACTCCTCCTCCCAACTATCCCTCATCGGTTGCACAACCCTCGTCAGCGCATCCTGCACAAAAGCCTTCACAAACTTATCCTTTCGAGTTAATTGAAACTGTTGCTGCACCACCGCGCGCATTCCCCCATCGCCCCAATTGCGATCGCGCCGAAAATACTCAATAAAACTTTTACCCGCAATCCTCGTTAAATAGGCAGCCGAAACCCCTTGAATTGCCTTGCCTACAATGTAAGTAGCCAAATGAAATTGCAACGCCGTCGAGAGCAGATCCACCGCCCCTTTCACTACCCCCAGGCTGACAAAAGTCTTCCCCAAAGACATTGCTAACTCCTTGCCCTTCGGGTTATCAATTTCGCAATCATAAGTTCTGCCAATTTCCACCACCATCTGAGCATTAACCGCCGTGGTTGCCAACATATCCACCACAGGCAAAGGCGTAACCGCAATTACCCCAGCCCCGATCCACTGATAACGCTCAATAATTTTTTCCGCTTCATCTCTGCGTTGGCGATCGATTATCTTGCGGGCATCCTCTCCCAACAGGCGCGATTGCAAGAGAATATTATCCGCAATCAAATCCTCTCCCTCAGCTCGTAAAACAGCCACCAGTCTTTTGAGTAAATCGGCAATTTCTGGCTCCGGTTCAATTAGCTCTCCTGTCTGTAATTGCAAAGGTTGCGGACTAGCCGCCACTGCCAAAACATCCGAGGCAGGGATTAAACCCTTAACTTTGGTGGTTAACTGGTTGAGAATTAACTTTTGATCTTGGGTGGAGTAGAGATCGATTTTATTAAAAACTAAGAGCGATCGCTTGCCTAGTTTTGCCAAATCGTAGAGAGGATTGTATTCGGACTGACGTAAATCATTATCAACAATGAATAAGAGTAAATCCGCTTCCTTTGCTAGTTGCTGGGCGATCGCTTCTCGCTCTGTCCCAGCAATCCCCGCTTCCAAAATTCCTGGGGTATCAGTAATCAAAACCTCCCGAGTTGTCCCTTCTAGCTTGAGGCTATAGGTCTCCCCTTCGGTGGTTGTGCCCATCACCGCATTCACATTCCCAACTATTTCCCCCAGCAAACTATTAATCAAAGAAGTCTTCCCAGCCGATCCAGTGCCAAAGACAATAATCCGAATATCGCCTCTCGATAGCTCGGCTTCAATTTCTTGGGTTCTGCGCGAAAAAGCTTCCCTGGTGATTTTGTCTTGAATTTGACCTACTTGCTGCCCGATCGCCTTGAGGTTAGCAGCGGCTTTAGTCTTCCCTTCTGGAATAAACCCCTTAAAGCCAGCTTTAAAACCAGATTGTCTTCTTTTTTGCTTACTATTGCCGATGCTATAAAAATTGAAATAGTAGACAAAACCTGCAATCAAAAGTCCAATAAAGATGATTAGCAGTAGCAGCAGAAAATTAGCGAGAAAAGGCGCCGTAAAAGAAACTTGAGTATAAAGGCTGTAGAGAGAGGCGACCAACCAAATAGATAGCCCCAAAATTAGACTTATTCCTACAAAAAATAGTAGTAGACGTAGTAGAGACATTCAGATTTAGATTGGGGCGAGTTAGATTGGAGTTGAATTGAGGGTGAATTATAGAAGCTAGGTAGTCTAAATAATAATTAATTATTAAGCATAAATTGTAATTTTTAGACTTGTTAAACTTGATTTAGGACTCGTCAACAGTAGACAGCTAGTAGCTTTAGACTCATTCTATCGCTAAAATCTAGTTAACCTTTTTCTAGATCTTTACAGCTAGTATATAATCGGTGATTTTCCCTCAGTATCAACCTGTTTGGTAAATTCTGTCTCGTAAATCTGTTTTTAGTAACTCTATGTTTAGTAAATCTCCTCGCGAATCCACACAAATGCAAACGCCTAGTATCCCAGAACTAAAATTACCCGAAAATTTGGTTTTAGATGTAGGTAGCAAAGATAGCAAATCTTTAGCCGTTAAATCAGTCACCAAGAAAAGAGTGAAGCCCAACCGTCAAGAAATTTTAGAAGTGGAAAATTCAGAACTAGTTAGCAATATCGAGAAGATCAGCCGAATTGCTTCCCCATATTTTATTGCGATCGTTGGCTTGTCGCTTTACAAAGACAATTTCTTTTTTGGTTCGACTTTAATTGCAGTAGGAATCCTTTCTCTGCTTAAAGTCTCAGCCAGAGACGTCGCCGACTTACTAGAGTGGATTAAAGACTTTTTCGGTCTAATCGACGAAGAAGAATAAGCCATAATCTGATGGTTAATTGTCCTAAAGGATACCGCTTCGCATATTGATAGTTAATTGGCGATCTCTTTTGATAGATTTCTCTGCCAACGCGATATCTAAAAAATCTCAATGTGAGTTCGGAATTCGAGGTTATGGTTTTTGTAATGAAAGAATAGGATTCTTAGACACCTTTAACTTAGAAAATTGCAAAATTTTCAATTTTTTTGCTTTGTCGAACTCACTTGTCTCAAGCACTATCTAATGATGGTGCTTGTATCTGCTGCGTTATGGCTTTGAAAATAAAGCTTGCAAGACTTCCACAGAAGATATCAACAAGTCTATAAATACTATCGTTCTAAAATTCCCCAATAGCACATCAGAGATTTAGGGTTTTAGATACTCAGATCTGACAATTCAACTTTTCTTGAATTTGCGCCAAGTAAAAAAGCTTCCCACTATAAAGAGACCAAATCCAGGAGAGAATTCAAAAGGAACCGATGTGGAAGAAGCTAAGTCAAAGCCAACAATATCGAGAGCGCGTAAGTCGGAGTCGCTTAAAACCAACAACTCGCCAAAAGCAACAGTGGGGTCAAGAAGACCGATTCCAGAATTATCTTGCCAATGGCTAGCCTGCTGTCCGTCACCTAAGTTGACGCCTGTTGATAAAAATCCTTCTACGCCATTGGTATTGAGAGGAGTTAGACCGCCATCAATAGAAATATATGGTTCTGCATCGAAAAATTCTCCTTCATAAAAAATTTCCTCAATCATGATTTCATTAGTGGTTGGATCTATACTGTCTTTACCGCTGACAGAAAGATCGAGAACGCCAAATCCAACATCTTCACTAACGGCCACACTCAAATCGGAATGACGATACAGATCTAGGACATTGAAAACAGCAAAATCATCTATGTCTGTACCTGCCACATTTGGATCTGCTGATACAGTTACATCTACTGAGTCTACTCCACTGGAAAAACCTAGAGCATGACCAATTTCATGTACGGCAACGCCAACAAAATCTATTTCACCTGCATTGATCCCATCACTGCGATCAAGATCGAAGGAGAAATTGCTATTGAAACTGATCGAAGCATCTACAGTTGTGTCATTACCACCGATTAGACCTAAAGCTTTGGCATTAGCTCGATTGACAGCCAGTGCAAAATTGTCTGCACTTACATCAAAACTATTCGTCGCAATGTTATAGCCATCGAGAGTTTCTAGGCTATTGTTTTCTTCTGTCCCGACAAAAGCAAACCTACTAGAGTTTCCTGCAATATTAGGAAGATTAGAAGTAGCTAGAGCATCATCACTAGAACTAGCATCTGCAATTAAGTTATTTCCTACACCACTGTAGGAGAAAACTGCTCGATTAGAACCAGCTTGAGCAATGGTATTAGGACTACCCAAGTTCTCAAAGCCAATCTGCAAATTAATTGTAATATCGTCACTTAGAGCATTCGACCAAATATCCGCCGCAGCCTGAAATCCTGCCAAAGCATCGGCATCAATACCGACATCAGTATTAGGAATTAGATTAAACTCTAACGCTCCTACCTTTTTAGCACTGGTAACTAATCCTGCTGTGATTATTAAATAGCTTAAGAAAGCATATCTTTTCTTGCTGGAAGAGTTACCAAAACTTAAATTCATAGTTAAAACTTACTTCTCAATCTGTGGAAATGAATAAGAGGGCGATGTTTCATTCTGCAAAAAGCGATCGCCAAATAAATATTGAGGGTAATATTGCAATTTTGTGGATTGAGGCTGTCAAAACTAGAGCCAGCAAGATATCTAGACAATACTATCAACAGGTATACAACACTACCCTGGTTATCTTTTTTGAAAATAATATGTTCATTTCCTAAAATGTCATAGCAAATCCAGTCTTGACATCACGACAATTACTTAAAAATATCAATGACAAATTTAATAACTAACTTCTCTCTAAGCCTTGAAATTTGTAGGATTAAAAATGTTTTACGTACTTCATAAGCCGAAAAAATCAATAAACTAATTGAAGACAAAAAATTACCAGTAAAACCGCGGTTAACCAAATAGGAAAAGAAGCCTATACTGGCGGAGTTAAACCTACCGCCGAATATAGATGCTTGCTAGGGTTTGGAGTGCTGCCATCATTGGAGTTAATGCGGTCAAAGTCGGCGTAGAAGTTGACGTTGCTGCGGGATTACCCAAAACTATCATCGTCGGACTCCCCGATACTGCCGTTCAAGAAAGCAAAGAACGAGTCAAAGCCGCAATCAAAAATGCTGGCTTTGCCGTGCCTGCTCGCAAAATTGTTATCAATCTCACCCCTGCGGATTTACGCAAAGAAGGACCTAGTTTCGACTTGCCAATGGCAGTCGGGATTTTAGCTGCATCCAAACAGGTTGAAGCTTACTTGTTGGGGGACTACTTATTTTTAGGAGAGATGTCCCTTGATGGTAGCTTGCGCCCTGTGGCTGGGGTTTTGCCGATCGCTGCGGCTGCGGCAAAAATGGGAATTGCTGGGCTAGTTGTGCCGCAAGATAATGCTCAAGAAGCAGCAGTAGTTAAAGACCTTAAAGTTTACGGTTTTGGTCATCTTGAAGAAGTAATTCAATTTCTGGGCAATTCAGATAACTATCAACCAGTGCAGATAGGTAGCACTAAAAAATCAGCTCAATCTGAACACAGTTATTTCGATCTCAAAGACGTAAAGGGGCAAGTCCAAGCTAGACGCGCCCTCGAAATTGCGGCTACAGGAAATCACAACGTCATTTTCTCTGGGCCTCCCGGAAGTGGCAAAACCATGCTAGCCAAAAGATTGCCAGGAATTTTACCAGATCTCGATTTCGATGAAGCTTTGGAAGTCTCGCAAATTCATTCGGTGGCTGGGTTACTCAAAAATAAAGGCTCATTAATTACCACCAGACCTTTTCGCAGTCCTCATCATTCTGCTTCGGGGCCTTCCTTAGTAGGTGGTGGCAGTTTCCCCAGACCAGGAGAGATCTCTTTAGCGCACAAAGGAATTTTGTTTCTCGATGAGCTAACTGAGTTTAAACGCGCTGTTCTCGAATATTTGCGTCAACCCCTCGAAGATGGGGAGGTAACCATCTCGCGAACTCGTCAGTCGGTGGTGTTTCCTGCCCAATTTACTTTGGTTGCTAGTACTAATCCCTGTCCTTGTGGCTACTATGGTGACGCGGTGCAAGCTTGTACGTGCAGCCCAAGACAAAGAGAGGGCTACTGGGCGAAGCTCTCTGGACCACTCATGGACAGAATTGATTTGCAGGTGGTGGTTAGTCGCCTTCAGGCAAAAGAAATGACAGGAGATTTACAGGGTGAGTCTTCTGCTTCGGTACGGGAAAGAGTGACGGCAGCAAGAAATATTGCCAGAGAAAGATTTAAGGAAGATCCCCAGGTTAATTGTAATTCGGAGATGAGATCGCACCATTTACGAGATTTTTGCCAGTTAGATGATGCCAGCAAGAATTTATTAGAAGGCGCAATTAAAAAACTAGGTCTCTCGGCTAGGGGAATGGATCGGATTCTCAAAGTTTCGAGAACGATCGCCGATTTAGCTGGTGACCAGAACCTCAAAACAGCTCATGTTGCCGAAGCGATCCAATATCGAACTATAGATCGGATGCGTTAAATGTGAGTTAGGAGTTTGGAGTTATGTTTTTTGGCTTTGTAGAACTCGCTTGATTAATTTAAGCAATCAGATTGGTGATTTTGCCAGTGGGGGTAAAGCCAGGAAATACTTGAGCGATCGCCGTATCAGAAAGCTCCAAATGTTCTTTTAAAACCGTAGCAATCACCTCGCGAAAATCAGTAGTAATTCTCAAATCCCTCTTCTGGTGAAGATCAGCCTCCTCTAGCCCAGTCCACTCTCCATAAACCTTGCCCCCATTAATCGCCCCACCTAGTAACCACATGGCATTACCCCGACCATGATCAGTCCCCAGATTGCCATTCTCAGCAACAGTACGTCCAAACTCAGAAATAACCAAAATAACCGTGTCTTGGTAGATATCTCCCAACTCCTCAGCTAGAGTGCGAAGACCCTTCGCTAAATTAGGCAAATTTCTATCTAACAAAGACTTTTGATTAACATGGGAATCCCAACCACCTACCTCCATAAAAGCTAATTGAGTTCTGGCATCACTGACCATTAACCTAGCTACCTGCGCTGCACTCAGGGCAAATTTATTAGCAGAACCTGCTCCTCGACTAGCAGCCATCATTTCTTTTTCTAATTCCTTGCGAATAATCTGCCGAGATTGATTGCCTTCAAGAAAAGCCTGATTTAGCTCGCTATTTTTTTGATACAAGCTGGCAAAGGCAGAATTAATTTCGGGACGGTCTACCCGAGTTGGTTTAGAGACATTTTTCCCCGGGCGCAGATGCGCAACTGCCTGATTTCCTTGCAAAATTCTCGGGGTGGTATTCCCAACATTCACAGCTTGAGTTGGTATGTCTTTGGGGAGAGTACCCAACAAGCGATTTAGCCAACCATCTGGAGCAGATTTAAGTCCAGGAATTCCGCTCTCAATATTATCCTGAGCTTCAAAATGAGATCGCGATGATTCGGGAGAGCCACAGCAATGAACAAAAGCCAAATTTTTCCGTTGCCATAAAGGTATTAGTTCTGAGAGTTGGGGATGGAGACCAAAAAAACCATCCAAATCGATCGCTCCTGCCTGCTCCCCTGGATAGGGAATAGCAATTCTGGGTCTTGCTTGATAATAATTAGCTTCCTGATGTGGCGAGACTACACTTAAACCATCTACTGCCCCACGTAGCAAGATCGTAACCAACCGTTGGCGACGACCACTACTAGGGAAGTTAAAATTTTGAGCTACTAAGCTGTTACAACCAACGGGAACGAGTGTTGCTCCCATTCCTAGTGCCATTTGAGTTAAAAAGTTTCTTCTTTTCATCATCTTGTTAAATTCAATTTTGCCAAATTCTTAAACTAGTTAGCGATACATCATTTCAGGACTCCCTAGAATCAAAGCTGCCCTCAATTTAGCTGGGCTTTTGGCAATTGTCGATTTGGTATTTTCTGTTAAAGTTACCCCTAAAGTTTGTTCGAGCCTAGCCGCATCTACTGGTTGCTTATTACTAAGATTGCCCTGACCTATTCCCACCACAATATCGACTCTGCGTAGCAGAGCATCGGGGTTTAACCAGAAGTCTTGAGTATTGGGGTAACCATCAGGAGACCCCTTAGCATAGATAGGCATAGAAAGCGATTGCAGCATCCAGCCTAAAGATTTGAGATTTGGTGTTTTAAGGTTGATCGCTCTGAGAACAGAAATCAAGAATTGATCGGGCGTTTTAAATTTTTGATCGTAATATTGGGGATCTAGAAATTCTGAGCTAGAAAATAAAGTTGCCAAGACGGTTTTAATATCTCCATCAGTAGCTGTGAATTTTTGAGTCAATAAATTGACTAGACTTTGAGGCGGCTTATCGGCAACAAAGTATTGCGCCAATTTGTAACTAATGAAATTAGCTGTAGCAGGATGGCTTGCCAACAGGTCTAATGCCTGCTCAACTTCATCTGTACCAGTGCCTTTAATGGTTTTACCAAGGAAAAGCTTGTCAGAAAAATCGTGGCGCTGAGGATAAAAGTGAAAGCCATTACTAGTCGGGTTTTGACTAAGAGGGTCTACTGCCCATCCAGTCAAGATTCTTGCCAAGTTTATTACATCTTTTTGAGTGTAGCCACCATCAACTCCGAGAGTATGTAACTCCATCAGTTCACGAGCATAGTTTTCGTTTAAGCCCTTAAATTTTCCTTTGGATACAGCGCCATTTGGGACAGTGTTGAGTTGGTTATCGAGATAAATTAACATGGCAGGGTTGCGAGCTGTTACTGCTAATAAATCTCGAAATTTACCCAGACTATGAGTTCTCAGTTGATTTTCATAGTCGGCAATCCAAAAAGAAATGAAGGTTTTATTGATAAAGACATTGAAGTGATTAAACCAAAAGTTGGTCATTACCTCTTGTAATTGGTTTTCTGAGGCGATCGCATACATTAAGTGATTTTCTTTGGCTTGGCGGCTTATATCCGACTTAAATTGACTGCGTTGTTTGTTCAACTCTTTTGCGCGTGGGGAATCTCCCTGATTGGCTTTATTTAACCGGCTAATTTCTCGACTATATTGGTCAAATTGTCTGTATAGGTCTAATGGCCGAGAATTATAAATCTTGGAAGTGACCAAATGTCTTTGGAGTTCTCGGGACTTTGGATCTGAAGAGGGATTTAATTGCGCTTGAATATATTGCTCAATACCTTGAGAGCTTACCTGCTCAATCTGACCTGGAGTGATCCCAAAGCTGAGACGGTCAATCACATGAGCCACCTTGGCCTGATCTTGAGTAGCGGCGATCGCCTTACTGCCAAAGCCTAAACTCACAACCAGAATAATCAATAAAATTGAAAATTTAGACCACTTAAATGCGTTTCTAAACATTATTCATCTCTGCTCAACCATATCGTTATAGACTAGCAAAAAAAAACTGAGTTCCATTTCTCCTCCTAGTTGTAACTTCTAGAGAGCGACAAGCACAGTTGCGAATTCACGATCTCAAAGATATTAAAGGGCAGGCTCAAGCCAGACTCGCCTGAGAAATCGCTTCGATTGGTAGTCACAAAGTTATCTTTTCTAGTCCGCCCGGCAGTGGAAAAACGATGTTGGTCAAAAGGCTACCAGGAATACTGCCAGGGAAAGATTTAAAGATGATTCCCTGGCTAATTGTAATTAGGAGATGCGATCGCGCTATTTACGAGATTTTTGCCAGTTGGACGAGAGCAGCAAGAATTTACTAGAAGGGGCAATTAAAAAGTTAGGTCTCTCAGCTAGAAGGATGGATCGGATTCTCAAGGTTTCCCGAACGATTGCCGATCTCGCTGGTGACCAGAACCTGAAAACAGCCCACGTTGCCGAAGCGATCCAATATCGAACTATAGATCGGATGCGTTAAATGTGAGTTCGGAGTTCGGAGTTATGTTTTTTGGCTTTGTAGAACTCGCTTGATTAATTTAAGCAATCAGATTAGTGATTTTGCCAGTAGGGGTAAAGCCAGGAAATACTTGAGCAATCGCTGTATCAGAAAGTTCCAAATGTTCTTTTAAAACCGTCGCAAACACTTCACGAAAATCAGTAGTAATCTTGAGATCCCTTTTCTGATCAAGATCAGCCTCTTCTAAACCAGTCCAGTCACCATAAACCTGACCACCATTAACTGCACCACCCATTAGCCACATAGCATTGCCCCGACCATGATCGGTGCCAAGGTTACCATTTTCAGGAACGGTTCTTCCAAACTCAGAAATAACCAAAATAACTGTATCTTGATAAAGATCTCCTAATTCTTTAGTTAGAGTTTGCAAACCCTTACTCAAGGCAGTTAAGTTTCTATCTAACAGAGATTTTTGATTAACATGAGAGTCCCAACCACCTATTTCCATAAATGCCAATTGGGTTCTCGCATCACTAACCATTAACCTAGCAACCCTCGCCGCACTATCAACAAACTTATTGGCAGAGCCTGCTCCCCGACTGGCAGCCATCATTTCTTGCTCTAATTCTTTGAGGATAATTTTCCGAGATTGATTGCCCTCGATAAAAGTCTGATTCAACTCACTATTATTTTTATACAAGCTAGCAAAAGCATCGTTTATTTGGGGTCGGTCTACTTGAGTTGGTCTGGCTGCATTTTTACCTGTACGTATATGAGCGATCGCCATATTTCCTTGCAAAATTCTAGGAGTAGTATTGCCCACATTCAAAGCTTGAGTTGGCATATCTTTGGGCAAGGTACCCAGAAGCCGATTTAACCAACCACCCTGACTTTTTTGATTATGAGCAACCCCATTTTCCAAATAATCTTGGGCTTCAAAATGCGACCTCGTTGCTTCAGGAGATCCACAACAATGAACAAAAGCCAAATTTTTCTGTTGCCACGAAGGCATTAGCTCAGATAGTTTAGGGTGTAAGCCAAAGAAGCCATCTAAATCGATCACTCCTCCTTGCTCTTGAGGATAGGGGATCGCAATTCTCGGTCTTGCCTCATAATACCTAGCTTCTTGATGAGGAACAACCACACTTAAGCCATCGACTGCCCCTCGTAAAAAAATCGTAACCAGCCGTTTGCGGTTACCACTATTAAAAGAGTTAAGATCCTTGGCTACCAAACTATGACAACCAACAGGGATGAGCATTGCCCCTGTACCAAAAGCTATCTTGGTTAAAAAGTTTCTTCTTTTCATTATTAACTTAACCTAATGCTTAATTTAGTAATTTGTTAGCGGTACATCATTTCTGGACTACCTAAAATCAAGGCTGATTTTAATTTTTCTGGATTTTGGGTGATGGTAGATCGGGTATCTGATGATAAGGTTGCGCCCAAAGTTTGTTCGAGTTTGAATGGATCTACAGCCTTTTTATAATTAAGATCACCACGACTAATTCCTACCGCATAATCTATTCTTCGCAACAAAGAGTCAGGGTTTAACCAAAAATCTTGAGTATTGGAGTAGCCGTCTGGAGATTGTTTGCCATAGGTAGGCATAGAGAGAGAGCTTAACATGCCAGATAGTTGTCGCAGGTTAGGCGTTTTAATATCAATGGCTCTGATAATAGAAATTAAGAATTGCTCAGGTGTTTTGAATTTTTGATCATAGTATTGGGGGTCTAGAAATTCTGAGCTAGAAAATAAAGTTGCCAAGACGGTTTTAATATCTCCGTCGGTAGCTGTGAACTTTTGAGTTAATTTGTTGACTAGACTTTGGGGCGGCTCGTCGGCAACAAAGTACTGTGCCAATTTGTAACTAATGAAACTAGCTGTAGCAGGATGACTTGCCAAGATATCCAGAGCTTGTTCAACTTCATCGCTGCCGCTACCTTTAATATTTTGACCAAGGAAAAGTTTGTCCGAGAAGTCGTGACGATCGGCAAAAAAGTGAAAGCCATTACTAGCCTGATCTTGACTTGCAGGCTTTACTCCCCAACCAGTGAGGATTTTGGCTAAAGCACGCACATCTTTTTGGGTATAGCCACCATTAATTCCTAAAGTATGTAACTCCATCAACTCACGGGCATAATTTTCGTTTAAGCCTTTGAATTGTCCCTTTGCCCCAGGACTATTCGGTGCTGTATTGAGAAGATTATCAAGATAAACCAACATTGCAGGATTGCGGGCTGTCACTGCTAGTAAATCTCTAAATCTGCCTAGACTATGAATCCTAATTTGATTTTCGTAGTCAGCAATCCAAAAAGGAATATATCTTTTACTGATCAGGACATTGAAGTGATTAAACCAAAAGCTGGTCATTACTTCTTGTAATTGGTTTTCTGAGGCGATCGCATACATCAAGTGGGCTTCTCTTGCCTGTTGAATTATTTGGTTTCTATACTGATTTCGTTGTTTTATTAGTTGTTTTAAATTTTTTTGAGAGCTATCGGCATTGCTTTTTTTTAGCTGTCGAATTTTTTTGTTAAATTGAGTGTGTTGCTTGTATAGATTTAACGGTTGAGAGTTAACAAGCTCTGAGGTCTCTAAATACTGTTTTAATTGAGAAGATTCAGTTTGGGAAGTAGGGTTCAATTGCTCTTGAATATACTGCTCAATACCTTGAGCACTGACTCTCTCGACTTGCCCTGGGGTGATGCCAAAACTAAGCCGTTCAATCACATGAACCACTTTTGCCTGATTCTGAGTAGCAGCGATCGCTCTGCTTTCACAACCTAAACTCAAGACAAGAATAATCAAAAAGATTGAGAATCTAGACCAACTAAATATTTTTTTCCTCATCATTTACCCTCTTGCTCCTTTCGCTAGAGACTAGGATATCAAGAAGGAAGTTCCTGTTTCTCCTCTTGTTCTCTTTTTAGAATGATATAGTTTTCGCTAGATTTTTTGAAGAAATGAGTTTCAGAATCTTTGTAATGAATTTGGGTTGATGATTTTAATAGCAAGAAAGTTCGTTGATAGTTGAGGAATAAGAAAGATATTAATTCATTCCCAATACTTCGACTCAATGGAAACTAACAGAACTACCTTCCAAAAATTCTTCGATTTCTTTATCAATTAACTTGCAACAATCCCCAGACTCGCCATCATCAACTTGCGAAATAACCTTAGCCACCAAGGAATGACTCCTGGAAGTTGATTGTTTTAATTCTTGCACTTCCTTCTCTAGAGACTCAAGACGTTCTAACAATTTCTTGATCACCAGAGCTTCCGAATCAGGTAAATTAGCATGCTCTAAAGGGTTAACTTTCACCCCAGCACGATAGACAATGCGACCAGGAATTCCTACTACTGTTGACTCTGAAGGAACATCCCTTAGGACAACTGACCCAGCACCAATCCTAACCTGATTGCCGATTTGAATATTTCCTAATACCTTTGCACCTCCTCCCACAACTACATTTTCCCCCAACGTAGGATGGCGTTTCCCCGATTCTTTGCCTGTCCCACCTAAAGTAACACCCTGATAAATGAGGCATTTATCACCAATAATTGCTGTCTCACCAATTACAACCCCCATGCCATGATCGATAAAAACACCCTGACCAATTTGGGCACCAGGGTGGATTTCGATGCCAGTAAAAAAACGAGCTAAATGAGAAATAAAACGAGGAAAGAAAGGAAGCCCGATGTTATATAGCCAGTGAGCAAAACGGTGAAGAGATAAGGCTTGCAAACCTGGATAACAGGTTAGAACTTCTAGCCAATTACGGGCTGCTGGATCGCGTTCAAAAATAATTTGAAAATCGGCAAGAAAAGAAGATAACACTGATTCTACATTTTGAAAGATTGCATTACTAGTACATTCTACCGTTGTCTTGCGATGGCAAAAAGACTAGAAAAAATATTGACTATCTCTTCGGGATAAGTAAGGATTAACCGAGGAAAATCAATAGATTTCATTGATTTACTCAAATTCAACAAACCTTTAGAATAAGATAATTAACTGACGATTAATTTCTCACGTCGACAAAAAATTTCAAAAATTATGCAATTAATCGTGTGTTTCGTTTCTTCTTTCATCTTTGCGAGCTTCCTTGAATACTGGGTTCATAGAATAATGCACCTATCGCCCACCTTTGGCTCCAAAATTACGGCTCACTATAGTCATCATCGCAGTAATTCCACCAAAGGATTTCTAGGAGACTTTTTAGACTATGGTTTGGCTAGCTTGATCATGCTCCCAACTTTGCTAATTTCTGTACCAATTGGGATCATGGCAATGTTAGGAACGCTTACCTTCGCAGCCTTTGTTTCTTATGCTCATCAGGTGCAGCATTACCGTCCTAATAAATGTTTCTGGATGAAAGCGCCTATCCACTACCTTCACCATAAGCATAATCAATGGGATTGCAATTTCGGCTTGGCAGTCGATTGGTGGGATCGTATTTTTGGGACTTATAACCCTGTAACTCTAAAATCCTCCCTAGTCAGAAATAAAACTTCCAGAATCAGAAATAAGATTGCCAAATAACTGAAATTATCTGGGTTGTTAACCCAGAGTATTTAGGTCGAATATTTAAGGCGATCGCCAGATAGTATTTGCTAACAGTAATTTCCTCTCACGAGATTGCCGTTGCCAACTTAGGGAAACTAGTAAGCCAAATTCTCAAGATTCTTTGGCAATCGTCAACGATCCTGCAAAGCAAATTTAGTCGAGCAAGTATCTAAATAAGGATCAATTTTATTTTTTAATCAAAAAAATCATCAACTGAATTAAAAAACTAGATAAGTTAAAACCCTATATAAAGTAGATAATTTCAAGATTTCCAGTAATTGCCTTCCTCACAAGTTCCTCAACTTTAATCTATAGAATTTGTTAATGGATAGAGATAAAAACTTTTAACTTTCAATATATCTTTAAAATTCATAACAATAAGCCTGCTGGTTAATTTACAAAAGTCTCTGTCCGTATCCATCCTGGTTACAAATTTTTTAGGAAGAAGGGTAAGGCAATTATGAAAGCTACACAGTTACTCCGACAGTATCGTTATGGAATATTAGATTTTAACGGCGCCAGTCTTCATTCTGCTCATCTTCAGGGAGCCGATTTAACCAGAATCAACTTGTCTAAAGCGGATATGAGCAATGCTGATTTAAATGGCGTTGATTTAAGTGGTTCTTGCTTGCAACAAGCTAATTTAACTAATGTGAACCTGAATGATGCCAATTTGGTTGGTGCCAATTTATCTGAAATCAACTTAATTGGTGCAGATTTAGAGGGTGCGGATCTTAGTGGAGCGGATTTGAGCGGGGCAGATCTTCGCTGTGCTAACCTGCACGGGGCAAATTTGAGTAATGCTAATTTAACTGATATTGATTTTGGTGGCGCAGATCTAACTGATGCTGATTTGACCGATGCCAAACTAGCAGGCACCGATATCTCTGTAGCCGAAACCTTGGGTGCAAAATTAAAGCAAGTTAATTGGGATCGATCCGCAAGAAAACAAGAAAACACCTCCCACCATTGGGTTACTTGGTCAGGAAAAAGCTAGTTTAAGTTTCCGATTTTAGATTGTAATCAAATTCTGCCATCTTGGGTTGAGATCCCCATTTCTCAGCTCAATTTTTTTTGGCATAATTATCTGGAAACACTTTCTGGAAACACAGCATTGAGGACAAAGAGCGATCGCCTCAGACAAACAAAGATATTTTTTTTACGATTGGAATTTTGTTAAGAGCGCAGAACTAAATGGCAAGAAGTTAAAAGCTTAGAGCGACTTTAAGCTAAATTTTCGATCATTTTTAGCTACCACAAATTTAGGAATATGCTCATTTCCTATGATCATCTTCACAGTTTCCTCAAATTGATCGACTAAGATTTGGATCAAATGGAACTAAGGTGCATTAGGCGATCCCCAAGATCTGAAAAAAGACAATCACTCTTATTAGCCACTTCACCTTTACCCTATTTTCACACACAACATATTAATTACTTTAATTTGGAGGAAAAGAAAAACTGAAGTATGGCTAGAATTGCCTTTCCTTTGGGTTACCTTTCTTCTAAGTTATCTTTTCTCGCAATCGGTTTGCATTTTTTAAATAAATTTGGTTTAGATAACTATGAACTCTTCAAATGTTTGTCCTTGCTGCACCAGCAAAATGCTCCACCATTTCGGCAATCATCGAGAATATTGGTTCTGTCGAAACTGTTGGCAAGAAGTTCCTTCTTTACATTCTTCCAAACAAGAATTTCAGAGATCAGATAAAAGCAGAATAGTTGATTTATCCTTTCGTTTGACGAAGCTTCCTCAATTGGTATCAGTGTAGTTTTGGGCTGAGGTTGAAGAACTTTGATGGTAATAGGGTTGTTTAGCGCAGAATCTTTTTGGCGCTAGACAACCCCTTTTTTTAGATTCTTGATCTGATCAAGAAGAAGGCAAGGAAGTTAATTTAATTAAGACTCTTGCTTCTTCTATTTTTTTGCGAAAAATTTCGTTGGTGAGTTAGCTTAAATAATTAACCCTTTTCATAAAAATTTTGATCTTAATTAGCGATCGCTACCAATAATCTATCGTCCCCAAAATTTTAACCTGGCAAGTTCTTCTTTCGATTTAGCCAAGCTAAATCAACCAATACAAGGTTTCAGGAACCGTCACATATAGTAAACCCTAAGATTAGGTAGCAAATACTTAATCCTTGTATACAATTGTGAATGAAAAATGGGTCTAAAGCGAACTTGGCTAACAAATTAATCTTTGGTAACCACTATGCAAAGACCATTGTTCAAAGATCAGGTTGTACTAATGAACTTAAATTCGTAGTCCCCAAGATTTATAACCCAGGGAACATCTATTCCCTCTCGACAACCCTAAGTTACAAGAGATAGTTATAACTATTTTTATTACAGATACCAAGAATGGAACAGCTTTATCAATATGCCTGGATAATCCCTCTCTTGCCTCTAGTGGGGGCAATGATCGTAGGGATAGGCTTAATATCTTTAAACAAAGCCACAAATAGTCTCCGACAAATAGTTGGCGTATTTATCATCTCTATCATTGGTGCAGCAATGGTGCTGTCCTTTGCCCTGTTTTGGAGTCAGCTTCACGGTCACGAAGTTTACAGTCGCTACTTTGAGTGGGCAGCCGCAGGTGATTTTCGCCTGCAAATGGGTTACACCATCGACCACATCAGTTCTTTGATGTTAGTGATTGTGACCACTGTAGCTTTGTTGGTAATGATCTATACCGATGGTTATATGGCTCACGATCCTGGCTATGTCAGGTTTTATGCCTATTTGAGCATCTTTAGCGCTTCCATGTTGGGTCTGGTAATTAGTCCTAACTTGGTGCAGATCTATATCTTCTGGGAGTTGGTAGGAATGTGTTCTTACCTGCTGATCGGTTTTTGGTACGATCGCCAGGCTGCTGCTGATGCTTGCCAAAAAGCCTTTGTAACTAACCGTGTTGGTGACTTCGGCTTGCTATTGGGAATGCTTGGTCTCTATTGGGCAACTGGCAGTTTTGATTTTGCCATTATTGGGGAAAGACTAGAAGAATTAATTGCTTCTGGTGCTTTATCGGCAGGGTTAGCGACGTTGTTTGCTGTGTTAGTTTTTCTTGGCCCTGTTGCCAAGTCGGCTCAATTCCCTTTGCATGTTTGGCTGCCTGACGCGATGGAAGGCCCTACCCCCATTTCGGCGTTAATTCACGCGGCGACAATGGTTGCGGCAGGTGTATTTCTCATTGCCAGAATTTACCCAATTTTAGAACCTGTTCCTTTAGCAATGGATATTATTGCTTGGACAGGAGCGATTACAGCATTTTTAGGCGCTAGTATTGCCCTAACCCAAAACGACATCAAAAAAGGTCTAGCCTACTCGACTATGTCCCAGTTGGGCTATATGGTTATGGCTCTAGGTTTGGGTTCTTATAGTGCTGGCTTGTTCCACCTAATGACCCATGCTTACTTTAAAGCGATGCTTTTCCTCTGCTCTGGTTCGGTAATTCACGGCATGGAAGCAGTGGTTGGTCACAACGCTATTCTGGCTCAGGATATGCGCTTGATGGGTGGGTTGCGCAAATATATGCCGATTACCGCAGGAACTTTCTTAGTTGGTAATTTAGCAATTTGTGGGATTCCTCCTTTTGCTGGCTTTTGGTCAAAAGACGAAATTTTGGGACAAGCTTTTGCTGCCAATCCTGTCATTTGGGCGATCGGTTGGATTACAGCGGGGATGACTGCTTTTTACATGTTCCGCATGTATTTTATGACTTTTGAAGGTGAGTTTCGCGGTAATGATCAAGGAATTCGTCAGCAACTCTTAACTTCTGCTGGGGTTGCTTTTGGCCCTGGGGCGATGGATGTTAAAGAAGGAGAAGCTCACGGACATGATCATGAGCCTCATGAGTCTCCTTTGACTATGGCTCTACCTTTGTTGGTGTTGGCAGTCCCTTCGATTGGTTTAGGCTGGGTTGGTCGCCCCTGGGCAAACTACTTTGAGGAGTTTATTCATGCTCCTGGGGAGATAGTTGCGGAAATTGGGGCTGAACCTTTTGATTTTCATGAGTTTGCGATTATGGCTGGTCTCTCTGTGGCGATCGCTACAGCGGGAATTGTTGTCGCTTATCTGATGTATCGTGCTAAGAAAATCAATCCTGCGGATCTTGCTAAGAAATATCCTCAGCTCTATAACCTTTCCTTTAATAAGTGGTATTTCGATGAAATTTACTACAAGTATTTTGTTGTAAGCATCCGTCGTCTTGCTCGCCAAATTATGGAAGTGGATTACCGAGTTGTGGATGGTGCGGTTAACCTAACTGGTTTGGCTACTTTGTTAAGTGGTGAAGGGTTGAAATACCTGGAAACTGGACGCGCTCAATTCTATGCTCTGATTGTGTTTGGAGCAGTTTTGGGTTTTGTTTTAGTGTTTAGCGTGGTTTAGAAACCTCTCCCCAACCCCTCTCCTATTAGGAGAGGGGCTTTTTTATCTCCACAAACCACAAGTCATTCCTATCACTCCATATCTCTCAAAAAGTTGAGTCACAAAACGTGATTGCTTTTGACGTTGTTCTTGCGAATCAAAATCTGCGTAGTAAATTGATATTAAATCGTATTTTTCAGCACATTCAGCCAAGGCTTTCATAACACTGGTTAGGCTAGGTGCATAAACATCACGATGAATACCACTGTCGTAAAACCGAATTGGCGACAAATTCTGACCTCGTTTGACTGGATCGATTAGATAATAGCAATCATCGCCAAAAAAGATAGGAAAGTTCTTAAATCTCCCTTCAAATACTTGTTCAAAGGCATCTTCAAGAGGTGGAATATAAATAGGATTAGCATAGTCACCTATAATAAACCGACCATTGTGCCATTGATAAAATTCATATACTTCTTCTGGAAGCTCTAAGTTCATTTCTTCGACAAACAGCTCTATCATCTCTCGCTCTAAACCTGGATGTGGTAACCACTCTTTTCTCATTTCTTCAATTCTACTAGGATGGCTTCTTATCATTTGAGCGTGACTCGATTGACTATTCTCAATCCAAAATGAAAATTTTGCCAAAGCTTCAAGTATTTCAGTCATTTTAGTTATCTCAACAGCTATTTTCCAGATTGCTTGTATCAAAAGTGTGTGACAGAAAACGCTCAATTAGTAAGAATCAAGCTAAAGTTCTTTTGTGTCGATCCTGAATTATTTATTTAAGCTCACGTAATGAAAATATCTAATTGCCCTATTTGCGGTTTTCCTTGGGATGAGCAAGAAGATATCGAAGAGGTGAAAAGTTCTTTTGCTATTTGTGATTGCTGTGGTTGTGAATATGGCTACGATGATACTTCGACTTATCGTGAAAAATGGTTAGCAAAAGGATCACCTTGGTTTGCCAAAAAAGCACGTCCCCAAGATTGGAATTTAGAAGAACAGTTAAAAAATATTATGCCGAATTGGAATGAATTGCGATTTAACTGAAAAAATATAGTAAGGAAAGGGTAGCGATCGCTCTTCTGAAAATTTAAGTGAATAAGATTACTTAGCGACTGTGAAAGCTAATTAATCGTCACAAGCAACGACAAAAAAATCAACTATTTCTCGATAATTAAATTTAAGAACAATACTTAAATTTAGAAAAATGGTTAGTAGATATATAGGCTTTAGTGCTGGCATAGGTTTTTTAGCCTTAATCGTCGGTGCTGCGGTGCAATGGTTGAATATTTCCGCAGGTAATTTAATTGATTGGTTAATTGGAATTGCTAGTTTTTGGTGGTTATTAGCCATCGTTACTATTCCCTGGAACATCTATTTTGATGCTCGGGAAACGCTAATAGACGCTAAATTGTCTCAAGAAAAAGGGCTAAAAGTTGCTCAGAAAAATTTGAACTATGTTCAAAAGGTAGCTACTTGGTCATTTTTTGGAGCAATATTCTTGCACCTAATTTCAGCGTTAGGTCTTTATTTATTAGCTAAAACTGGAATTAGCAATGTAGGCTATGTTAGTTCTGGCTTGACTCTATTGCTAACAATTTTGCGCCCAGCTATTCGTGGCTATCAATATTTAGCTTTAAGACTATCAAATATTAAAAAAGAGATTAAATATCCTCGTCAAGATGCTATTGAGTTGAGAAATAGGGTAAAAATCATCGAAAAATCCCTTAGAAAGATTGAAACTTTATTAGATCTCAAAAATCCTAATTCTTTAGTAAGTAAGCAACATCAGCAATCGCAAGAGAATCGTAGTCAGTTGGCACGTCTTTCGGCACTACTAGAAGAATACGAGGCAAAAAATACAGTCTCTCATGAAAAACTATCCAGAGAAGCCCAAAATGCAGTTGCCCAAATCAGCGAAGACAGTCAATTTTTAGGTCATGTTAGAGAAATTATTCGCTTTGTCAAAACAGCCTAACTAAATCTATTCTTTGGAGAAAAGCTTTTCGAGGGAGTATGGGCGATCGCTCACCCTATAAAATAGCCAAATTATTAAAACCAGGTTAAAAAAGAAGCAAAATCGGTCAATATCTTCTCTTTATTGTCATCATAGCCAAGCAAAATTTTTACTTAGAAAATTTGTCTAGCTAAAAACAGATCATGAAACTATTTCACCTCATCGCCATTCCTGGTTGTTTACTAATCTTCTTTGCCTGCGGAAACAACAAAGATTCAGCCACCTCAGTTACAGCTCAAAATAATCGCAATCTGATCAGTTCTTCTAGTCGGGAAGGCAGAAATAATGTATCGACAACTTATAATGATCCAGCCCGCGATCGCTTTTTAGTTGAGCCAGAAATAGCCGTATTAAACCTTACCCTTCGAGTTTCAGGTAAGTCCTTCTCAGAAGCAAGCAAACTAATTACTAGCAATTCCGATATTATTTTTAAGGGTATTAATCAAGCGAAAGGTTGCACAGTCGAAATCAAGGACTATTCCTACCCTCAAAAGAATTATCAATCGAAAGTTTCATTTGATAATGTTCCCTTCTCTAGTAGTCAAGAAATGAAGGTGACAATTTCCTTTGCAGGAATGACTGATATCCAGGCACGGATGGGGCAGTTAAATAAATGTATGCAAACAATTTCTGAATTAGAACTAGAAAATCCTGAACCAAAAAAGACAAGTGCCCGTATCAATGTGACCAACCCACTACTAACAATCACCAATGCTAATAAGTACCGAAAACAGCTATTAGCAAAGAAATTTTCTGGCTTAACAGAAGTAGCGGCGATCGCCGAAAATCCGCCTCAGTTTAATGCCAAAGACACAAAATGTACTACTAATGGAGATGTTCGGATCACTAAGCGAAGCCTGAGTAAGCTAGAACTCGATGTGGACTTTAATTGTCAACAATTTGGAAAGTAACCATAATAAATTCTTTTTCAGAGAATCTTGTCTCTATCTCAAGGATGATAAGATTCAAAAATGATGACCCAACCCAGTCAAGATTTAAAAACACAGCTATTTAGCCAAATAGAAGCAGTCGGTCAAGAGCGATCGCTTTTGCCTTTTGCCGACACTTCAATCGATCAAACCATTAAACAACTAGAAGCCATTAACCCCACACCCCAACCACTATCATCAGGTAGCCTTAATAGCTTGGTTGGCGATTGGCAATTGATCTATGCTTCCAATGGGACAGTAGTAACCAGACCCATAGCCGAGCTTACCAGTATCTTGGGTTCAGCAATCAAAGTTACCAAAATTTGGCAATCATTAAGTAGCCACAACAGAGAAATCAAAGCCAATAATCAAGCCTTGATCGAGCTTGCCTTATTTGGTGAATATCAATTGAGTGCAGAGGGTGTTTGGCGA
>CALKUU010000274.1 GCA_937996665.1 uncultured Xenococcaceae cyanobacterium
TTTTTCCCAGAGTTCTAGCAGATTTTCATATCGCTCGTTGATATTAGCCTACTGAGGTAGCCGTTTCCTCCTGCTTACAGAGTGTCTTTTCGATTTCAGCTTATGACTATAGTACAACGCTTACAAGCCTTGTTATATAAAGATTTAATGCCTAACCGGTAAGTTGTCGATTAGCAAAACTCAAGGGTATCGAACCCATTGTTTCGCGTGGGAGATTATCCCTCTCCTCCCTAAAGGACAAAGCTTCTCATCCCCCAAACTCTCTATTATGGTGAAAATTTTTTAGCTTAGAAGTTCAGAAATAGCTAAAATGCCTCTATAGCGAGAGAAGTTAAAACGACTCATGACTTATACAACGCAAGACTTGATTGAGATTCTAGATCGTGAATTAAAAGCGAACTGGAAAGGGAAGCGGGTTGTTTTATCTTCAGCAGAGCGCATCAATGATCCAGTTGTTACCAAGTTACTGGACATGAATCGAGTTAACAAAGTATTCGCCTATCAAGATTTTCGGACTCAGATTCATCAATATCAGTTAGAATACCAAGTTTCAGGAATTATCTGGTGTAGTTGCCGTTTTAGAGATCAGCAAGTTCATTACCCCGAAATTCATAATCAACTAATTCCTCTCCCAACCGATAAAACAATTCTTATCGCTGCCAAACAGTCTGTAATCGATTTTTGGAACTCAGTCACCCCTCAAATGCAATTTTGGTTAGCTCAAGCCCCAGGCAGTAGTGATAGATCTAGAGGTTATAGAGCCAGAGAGACGAAATCAGAAAGTTCTCAAGATCCTAACCAAAAACTTAATTCTAGTAATCCCAAACCACCCTATCAGTCAATTAGCTCTGCCTATGTCGCTAAGTTAATTAAGCAGGCAGAGTGGGCAGAAATAGATAGCACCAAAACCGAAGTCTATTTGGGCTTATGTTGGGGGGATCCTGCTGAATATCGTTATCAATGGGCAAAGCCCAAATCTGGTTGCGATCGCCTAATAGCTTCTCAATCGGTACCTAGTTCGATTAAGATTTAAGAAGCAAAGAAACTAGTCGCAAAAAAATTCATGGCGCAACAAGAAGCAGTAGGTGTAATTCAAACTTTAGGCTTTCCCGGTGTTTTGGCTGCTGCGGACGCAATGGTTAAAGGCGGAAGAGTGACCATTGTCTTTTTTGATAAAGCAGAAAGTGGTCAATTCATGGTGGTTATTCGCGGCGGAATTTCTGAAGTTAACCCAGCTATGGAAGCAGGACTTGCTGCTGCCTCAAAGGCTTATGGCGGCGAAGTCGTTACTCACTACATCGTGCCTAATCCTCCTGATAACGTGGTTGGAGTTCTTCCCATCGAATATACCGAAACCTCAGCAGAATTTCGTTATCAAGCTTAATTTGGGATTAAAAAATTACAGTATGATTTTTTAAATTCCACATTCTGAGAGAAATCCAGCACAATCAATTAACTACTGGTAGTGAACAGTTAAATTTGGAACTTTGGATCTCACTCAAATAAATAACGCCGGTCTTTATGGAAACACCCCAAATAAATCTAGTTCTGCAAGAAATTTTTTCTTCCGATGAAGTAGAAATTAAAGATGAAAAGACTTGGCAGGTAAATAGTTCAGAAATACGGTTACTAGTTCTTCTCTCAGCAGGTGGCAACTGGCTGCGGGTCATGACTCCAATTGCTTCGCAAGTTGAAGCTCAGCCTCTTTTGAGTGCTTTAATGGAGGCTAATTTTGCGGAGACAGAAGAACTTCGCTACGCTCTTGCTCAAGATTTGCTCTGGGGAGTTTTTCAACACGATTTTACGACACTTACAGCCACAGATTTTCAAAATGTGGTGACCAAGATGGTTGCACTCAAGAAAAAAGGCTTATCCGAGGCATTTCAACAACTAGTTCAGCAGCGAGTTAAACAAATTATTCGAGCAGCAAAAGCTCAAGGACAAAGCAAAGAGGCTACTTTTAAAAACTTAGAGCGATTTTATCAAGAAGGAATGCTCGGCGATCTTGACCGTGACCCTCAAGAGAGAGAGGATTTTTTGGCAGCTTGGCAACGCCAACTTGAAAGGTTTTGGGATGAATAAGTTTAAGAAGATCTATTCATTATGATCGTCAGCTTCAACTAAATGCTGGTCGTCATTGATTAAATTGCGATCGCTACGGAAACAATTGATCAAGAATTAATGCTTGTGTCTGGAGTGATTGATTATCAAGACATCGTCTCTAGAGATTAGTCGGCAAGAGGTGTTTGTGGAAATACATTTGATTGTAGAAGCAAATGAGGTGTTGTCGTCTCATGAAATTAGCGAGGCAGTTGAGTTTGCACTTCAGGCTAGATAACATCCGATGAGAATTTTTATATACATCAAACCCCCAGATTATCAGCGTGATCAAATTGCTTTTGGCTAGCGATAAACCGATTCTGATAGTTCTGAGGGATAATCAGCATGTGGCTAATTTATGGTTTGTTGTTGGTCAGTATATGGCAAACTTTTGCGAATAGATAAATTCTGTCCAAAGCCTATCAAACACCAATAATGCTGCGAGGTAGATTGACTACAAGCCAAATTGCAAAAAGAATTCATCCTCAAAATCATATTCATCCAAAGCTGGCATTTCGATATTGCAGTGCCCATAAGTAATTGCAAAATTCTTAGTGGCTTGCTTCTTGGGTAGGGGTTTTTGGGTTAATGACAAATCTTGTTGAAAAAAATTTGTTTGTTTTTCGGGCTTATCGAGACAGGAAAAATCAGATACTTCTGGTAAATCAAAATCAGTAAAAAACTGAGGCTTATCTTTTAGCTGAATTTGATTGTTATTCATATACTTAGTCATTGTTAATTTAGTTGTTTATTAAGTTAAGCCAGAGATTCAAGAACTATTAAATTCCTGTATGGCAAAAGTTAAACTTAGAGCCTTTTTGTTATATGAGTTTTATTGCCTGAGTAATAAAACTCATATAAATCATCCTCTTATTAAGAAAATTTCATGTTTTTTGGTAATTTTTTTATGTTTTTATTGTAAAGACTTGTCGGTATTTGTAATGTGATCTCATCCAAATTAACTATTGGGGCAAATAATTTTGATTTTTGATTTGGGTGATATATTGATATTTTTGACAAAAAAGTAGTTAATTTTTTCCTAACAACTTATCTCTTAATTTTTTAATGCGATCGCGGTACTTAGCTGCCGTTTCAAACTCCAAATTTTTGGCAGCGTCTTTCATTTGAGCTTCTAGTTGTTCGATTAATTCGGGGATTTTTTCTAATGACAACTCAGGTGACTTTTCATAAATTTCTTCCAACTGCTCTGAGCTTAAACGGCGAGATAAGTCCAAGAAATTAAGAATCGAGTTATCTGCTTGTGTGCGAATCGGTTTGGGCGTAATGTTGTGCATTTTGTTGTAAGCAACCTGAATATTGCGGCGGCGCTCGGTCTCTTCGATCGCTCTTGCCATACTCTTGGTTAAATTATCCGCATACAAAATCGCCTGGCCGTTAATATGACGCGCTGCTCGCCCGATAGTTTGGATAATCGAGCTTTCTGATCGCAAAAAACCTTCCTTGTCTGCGTCCAAAATTGCGACTAAAGAAACTTCTGGTAAATCTAGCCCCTCTCTGAGCAAATTGACCCCAATCAAAACATCAAACTCACCCTTGCGCAGAGATTGCAAAATTTCAATTCGTTCAATTGCCTTAATTTCTGAGTGAAGATATTGCACCTTAATCCCACGATCTGCAAAATATTCGCTGAGATCTTCGGACATTCTTTTGGTTAGGGTTGTAATTAAAACTCTTTCTTCGAGTTTGATTCGTAGTTTGATTTCTCCGAGTAAATCATCCACCTGTCCGTCGCTAGGACGCACCATAATTTCAGGATCGATTACTCCGGTAGGGCGAATAATCTGTTGAATAATTCTGTCTTCAGACTGCTCGATTTCCCACTTACTGGGAGTTGCTGAGACAAAGATACATTGTTTGACCTTTTGCCAAAATTCTTCAGCTTTTAAAGGTCGATTATCGGCAGCCGAGGGTAAGCGGAAACCATGATCGATTAATACTTTTTTACGGGCGCGATCGCCGTTATACATCCCCCTCAATTGAGGTACTGTCACATGCGACTCATCAATAATTAGTAACCAGTCATCAGGAAAATAATCTACTAAACATTCTGAGGGTGAACCTGGTTGTCGACCAGCAAGATGACGTGAGTAATTTTCGACCCCGTTGCAGTAGCCCACTTCTTGGAGCATTTCTAAATCATAGCGAGTTCTTTGCCCTAGTCTTTGGGCTTCTAGAAGCTTATTTTCCTTTTCTAGATCGAGAACTTGCTGTTCAAGCTCAGCCTTAATATCATGACAGGCTTTTTCTAGTCTCTCTTGAGGGGTGACAAAGTGGCGAGCAGGATAAATACTCATCTCATCAAAACTATCAAGGGTTTCCCCTGTAAGCGGATCGACAAAACTTAAACTGTCGATTTCATCCCCAAAAAACTCGATTCTAATTACGCGATCTTCATAGGCAGGAACAATTTCTAAGACATCGCCCTTGACGCGAAAATTACCCCGCCCCAGCTCGATATCGTTACGTGAATATTGCACCGCGATAAAACTACGAATCAATTCGCGCATATCAACTTCTGTGCCTACCTCAACTTTGACTGCTGCTTTGAGATACTCCAAGGGCATTCCCAAACCATAGATGCAACTAATCGAAGCCACAACAATGACATCTTTGCGCTCAAAAAGCGATCGCGTTGCTGAGTGGCGCAACATATCAATTTCGTCGTTAATCGAGGAGGTTTTTTCGATGTAGGTATCGGTTACGGGGATATAGGCTTCGGGTTGATAGTAGTCGTAATAACTAATAAAATATTCGACTGCATTGCGCGGAAAAAATTGACGCAGTTCGTTACATAGTTGGGCTGCTAGGGTTTTGTTGTGAGCTAAAACTAGTGCTGGTCGATTGAGCTTGGATATGACCTGAGCCACCGTAAAAGTTTTCCCTGTGCCTGTGGCTCCCAGAAGGGTTTGAAAACGATTCCCTGTTTCTAGGTAGTTAGTTAGTTCGGCGATCGCAGTTGGCTGATCTCCTTTGGGTTCAAAAGGAGCTTGGATATTGAATTGAGACATTATCAATAAAAGGTTTTGTCAAAAAAGATATTTAAAGGTTCAATGAGTAAGATTTTGGTGAAGTTCGGAGTTCGGAATTAGGAATTAGGAGTTAGTAATTAGGCGTGTGAATCGATAATTGTGATTATGTTGTGCCTCATCAAAAAACTTAATTATGTTGATTTTAGATCTTCTGGCTGCATTTGTTCATAAGATTCGAAGGGTTGATGAATCCAGGGGTTATCTTCCAGATAATCGACAAAAAAATCAGGTTTACTTACAGAGCAGCTTTTATACCAGAGTACAGCGGTTTTGAGTTCGCTAATCTCTTGACCATGGTTTGTTCTCAGCCAATCTTGGACAACTTGGAGACTAATTCCTGAATCAACCAGATCGTCTACTAACAGAATTCTGCCACTCAGATTTTCGGTAAGCATGGCAAGATGCTGAGAAATAGTTATTTTCCCTCTGATTTGATTGTTTTC
>CALKUU010000275.1 GCA_937996665.1 uncultured Xenococcaceae cyanobacterium
CGATAGTTAACCGATCTTCACTAAGAGCAATATTTCTTTTCTAGCGATCGACTTATTACCCAGACAAAAAATAAATTTATAATTTTACTTGACAGACAGACTGGTCTGTTTTATATTTAATTCATGGACAAGGTTATTAAACAACTAAACCCCAAAGATCGGATTCTCAAGACAGTAGAACGCTTATTTTGTGAGCAGGGCTATTTGTCGACAGGAATCAACCAAATCATTGCTGAAGCTCAAGTAGCCAAAGCAAGTTTCTACCAGCATTTTTCTTCTAAAGAAGCCTTAATTCTGGAGTATTTGGAGAACTATCATAATGCTTTTGGCAATCTGCTCAAACAACTAGACAAACAGCACCAGGAACCAGGGATAAAAATAGAAGCTTTATTTGATGCCTTGGCAGACTCTGTGCAAAAAGGAAACTTTAAAGGTTGCATTTTTCTGAATATATCAGCAGAATTTTCGGAGCCAGAAAGTAAACCTCGCCAACTAATTGCTCAATGCAAAACCGACCTCAAAGAATATACAGAAAAATTGGTTCTAGGCGCCTTACCAGCAGATACCAAACCAGAAGTGGCTCAAATTAAAGCTACTGCTGTTTATCTCCTTATTGAGGGCGCACTAGTCGATAGCAGAATTTATCATGACCTTTGGCCATTTGAGTCGGGGAAAGCTGCGATGAGACAACTACTGAGTTAATTTTTTTTGTTATTTTTAGACAGACTTGTCTGTATGTACAACTTAATTATATAGCCCAATAATTTATCCATCTTCAGGAGACGAAATTATGAAACGCTTAATTGATTTTTCCACTATTTCTTTAACTCTCTTACTTCTTTCCACTTCAGGCGTTAAAGCCCTAGAAAATGAGTTTAAACCCGAAGCATCAAGATCTACATTTAACGGTGTTTTAGTAGCCCAAGCCGAACAAGATAGTCAATTTGTCACTGTTGAACCAGGACACGCAACAACAGGAAAACTCAGCATTATCGAAGAAAACGGCAAACAATATATTGAGTTTGATAATAGTTTTCGGACTGGTAAAGGCCCTGATGTCGAAATCATCCTTCACAAAAACCAATCTATTCCTCTCAATATCAAAGCAGAAAATTATGTAACCATTGCACCTATAAAAAGCTTTACTGGCGTCCAACTCTACGAAATTCCCGAAGGAATTGATTTAAATAACTATGGCTCACTAGGAATTTGGTGCAAAGAGTTCAATATTACTTTTGCCTATGCACAGCTATAAAAAAGGCAAACTAGCAATGAATCAAAATAGCCAATACATCATTATTTTGGTTCATCACCCTACTAATAGCGATCGCCGAAGAGCAATCTAATCAATCTATTTTTCCAGTCTAAATTAACAATCATCCTAAATTATCCAGCAAAAAATCGAACAATAAACAATGATTAAACTCTACGGACACGAAATTTCGGGCAATGTTTATAAAGTCAGACTTTTATTAGCCCTACTCAATATCGACTATGAATATATTCGAGTCGATCTCTTCAAAGGAGAACATAAACAGCCTGAATACTTAAAGCTAAATCCTTTTGGACAAGTACCATTACTCGTTGATGGCGATCGCTTAATTCCCGATGCTCAGGCAATTTTGGTTTACCTTGCTCGTCAATATGGAGATGAACAATGGCTACCCACCGAAGCATTGGCATTAAGCCAAGTTGTCCGCTGGCTATCTACAACCACAGGGGAAATCCGCCAGGGCGTGGAACAGGCAAGACAGTTTCACCTTTTTGGCGCCAAGAGTGTAAATATCGAAGTTGCTCACCAAAAATCAGCTTTCATTCTCGACCAAATTAATCAACACCTAGCAACTAGAGAGTGGCTCGAACTAGGGCATCCAACTATTGCGGATATTGCGGCATTTCCCTACATTGCCTTAGCTGGTGATGGCAAAGTCTCTCTTGAACCATATCCTCAGATCCTGGCTTGGATCGAAAGGATTAAAAAATTGCCAAATTTTGTAGGAATGAAAGGAATTGAAGTTCTAACTAATGCTTAATGATCCTCTCATTAAATTATCGGGATTGGCTCATTTTCTAATGTTTAAATTAGTTTAATTGGTTCAATTATTTGGCAGGTATTAACTCATGTTTCAGTGGTTAAATTGGTTGAATTGGTTCGGTTTTCAAGATTGTGGTTTTGAGAATTTAATTGTTAATTGGTCTGGAGCAGAACAAGAGAGCCTGTCAAGCCGATGCGATCTCGACAGAGACTTGAGAACTAAATAAATCCCCCTCAATTATTAAACGGACAAACAACTTTATTTTCTATAGGAGTAAGAATCATGGCTAAAGTCGAAATATACACTTGGTTGACTTGTCCTTTTTGTCGTCGGGCAAAACAGCTTTTGAACAGTAAAAAGGTTAACTATATCGAATATCACATTGATGGTGATGAGCAGGCTAGAGCAGCAATGGTCAAAAGAGGTTCAGATGGTAAACGTTCTGTCCCGCAGATATTTATTAATGACAGCCACATAGGTGGTAGTGATGCCCTAGCGCAGCTAGAAAGATCGGGCAAACTTGATACCTTACTCCAGCAAACACCATTAGTAAGTCAATAGTTTCCTTTTAAATGACCTTCACTACTGAAATTAATTTGGGGAAGATAGAACCCAAAAATGGCTAACAATCTTCCCTAAAGCAAAATTTTTAAGAGTGGAAACTAAAATTTTCGTAGATCTTGGAGATCCTAAAAACTATGAACTCTCTTCCTCTTTCTGTTCAATTTAAATCGGAATGCTACAAACGATATTTTGTTGAGAATCCTGATGATGCTCAAGAATTAGCGATCGCTTATTTTGAACAATTCACAGTTCTTGCTGACAAATATAAACAATTAGAAGCTCAAAACAAGCTGCTTAAATCTGCACTCAAGAAGGCTCACCAAGCTAATCCACCTTCGCTACCCAAGTTTATTGATCCCATTCTGGATAATTCTGAAAATAATTCGCCAACCACTAAACTACCTAGTTAAATTAGCGATCGCCATAATTCACAACCCAAAGCCAAAAAACAGCACCATTTATTGTACTTAACAGGAACCCGAAATAATTTGGTCTGGTGCAGAGGTTAGTGCTTTTAGCGAAGCAGAACAATTAATTCGCTTTCAGTTAAACCAGGGTTATTTAGTTAAAGCTAGTTTGCCACTTCGTTGGTCAACTCCTGAGTTTTCTCCTTTCTTAAAATGAACAGGAGCTTGGTAAATATTCACTTTTTCCCATCACTAATAGCTAAGAATTATTGCTGCTTATTAGCCAATAACAACCAAGGCAGATTAGCATATTTTTCGGTTATCAAGCCCAAATGATTCACCATCAAAGAAGTTACCTTGAGCATTTAAAACTATTGTTTGATCCTAAATAATATTTATGCATCCACCTCTCCTGACTGCTTAGACAGTATCCATAGGGCATGAATCACCCCTGGTACCCAACCCAAGAGAGTCAACAAGATATTAATAAAGAAGGCAGAACCAACACCAGAAATCAAGAAAACTCCTAGCGGCGGAATTAAAATAGACGCAGCAATTTGCATAATTTTCATTGCATTCTTGAGTTTATTAAATATACACACAAGTACCTAATGAAATTTTAGCTAACTCTTATATTTTTTTATATTAAGTAATATAATTAATCTTTTTTTAAGGTTTGATTAGTTCTACTTTGAAGCAAAAAATATATTGTTAAAGAGAGACCTTAAAAGCAACATTTTCTAAGGAGAAAAATATGTTAGGAAAACTGTTAACTATACTGGCAACCGCTCTTAGTTTATTAGTAGTTGATATTATTTTTCCAGGAGTTGATTTAGCCAACTTCCCCGCGGCAATGGCTGCTGCTTTAATCATTGGAATTGTCAATATAGGAGTTAAACCCATTATTTCGATCCTTTCTTTACCTGCGACTATTTTGACTTTAGGAGCATTTTCCTTAGTTGTTAATGGTTTATGCTTTTGGTTAGCTTCTCTGTTTGTTCCAGGGTTTATAGTGGCTGGGTTCTTAGCATTTATTTTCGCCCCCATAGTTTTATCGGTAGTGAACACTTTCATCACCAACTATTTTGCGGAAAGATATCCAGAGTTAAGCGAGTAGTAGCTAAATAGCGTTGCTGATTTGAGGAACGAAACGAAACTCACAATTTATCGGTTCATGGCTCATGGTTTATTGTTCATTGACAATTGCTTTTGGTGAATTTGTTACCAAGCGCAAAATCTAGATAATCGTACTTTGATTCAGCAACACCAATAGTAGTTTGAGGTTAGAGATAGGTTATGGATGAATCTAGAAAAGAAAAAATTCTGAACAATTTAAAGCAAGCCAAAGAAACAGGACAACTAAAAACTGAAAGTATCAGGGATATTGTGAGAACGGCAGTGTCTGAGTCTGCATCAGAGCTAAAAGAAGGTAGAGCAGAAATTAGCAGTCTGGTTCAAGAGGCGATCGCCGCAGTTGTCGAAATCTTTCAAGATAAGGAAGGAGAAATTAAAGAGCAAGTCACCGCATCTATTGAAGGGGCGATCGAGGGGATTAGCAAGGTTAGGCAGAAATCAATCTCTAATCGGCAATCAGAAATTCAAACTCTACAAGTAGAAGTAGACAAAGAAGAAGAACAACTCCAACAGGAAATAGATGAGGTATTAGAAGATATTCAAACCGATAGTCAAAACAAATCAGCTCCAGTAAAAGAAGCAATTACGGCAGCGATCCATACTGCTAAAAATAGTGAAGAAGTTGCTATGTTGCAAAAGCGTTATGCGCAACTAAAGGCCCAATTAGCGATCGTCCAGGCAAATTTGGCTAGTAGATATGGTGAAAATTATGGCGATATCGGTCAATATCTTGATGAGGCTAAAACCTGGTATGAAAAAGCCAAAGAAAATCCTGAAGTTTTTACGGGCAAAATAGAAGAAAAGCAGAAAGAGTTTGAGCAAAAATTAGGGGAAACAGGGACAGCGATCGCCAAAAAAGAAAGGCAGGTTAAAAAGCTTCTAGCTGAGTTATGGAAATCTATTTCGGAAATATTTCACCACAAATAAAAGCTATCTGAACACTATCAGCTTAATTAGAGAAAAGTACGAAAATCACCCAAAGTATGAAATTACCCAGTATTCTCATTTTTTAGGCTTGTTTAGAGACAAGAACCTTCAGTAATTTCAGCGTCGCACTTTTAAAAAATAATTCAACTTAAAGTAGATATTTTTTAATCTATTTTTAAGCAATTCTCTCTAGTATAGAAATCAAAAATCATCTATTCCATAACGCCTTTTTGCCGTATTTGTGATTTCCATCATAGATATTGGCAATTTTTTTTCATCATCAATAAATCATTATCAAGTTTTTTTTGTAATTGGGAATAATAATAACAAATACTTAGTAACTTCAATTTCATGCTTAGAATAGTCGTCAGCCATAGTAATGACCCAGATTCGGAAATGGCGATCGCGGAAGTCATTGAAGATTGTCTTCAGAAACTAGATGGCGACATACCCAAAGCAGGAATTTTGGTTGCTGCGCCTGACCATGAATACTCAGAGATTTTAGAGTACATATCTAAACACTTTCCTGAATTGGAATTAGTTGGAGGTAGTTCTTTTGGAGAATTATCTGCTCAAGAAGGATTTCAACAAGATTCCCTAGTTCTTTCCCTATTTGTCTCAGATAATATTGAAATTTCTGCTGGGGTTGGTCAACAAGTAGATAAAAGTCCTCAAGAGGCAGTTACCGAAGCTATTCAAATTGCCACTAAAAATATTACGCAAGAAGTCAAACTTTGTCTTACTTTTCCTGATGGACTTAAAGCTAACGGCAGCGTTGTCACAGATTTGTTGAATGAATTTTTACCTCAGCAAACTCTGATTTTTGGAGGATCAACTAGTGATCAACTCCAATATAAAATCACCCATCAATTTTATAAAAATCAAGTTTTAACTAATTCAATTCCCATCCTGATATTTGCTGGGAATATTCAGTTTTCAAGCGGAGTCAGTAACACTTGGCATACGATGGGTTCTAAAGGAGTTGTAACTAAATCTGAAAACAACATCCTTTACGAAATAGATAATCAGCCTGCAAGCTCTTTTTATCGTAAATATTATGAAGATTTGATTTTAGATCCTATTGATTGCGGGTTAGCAGTATTTGAGGAAAACCAAGATGATTTTTATATAAGAACCTTTAGCAAAAGAATTGATGTTAGCGATGGGAAAATGATCTTGATGGGCAATATTCCTCAAGGATCAAGAGTTCAGCTTACTGAAGCCAACAAAACAGACATCTTGAATGGGGTAGAAACCTCGATTTCCAGTGCTTTCAATAGTTACCCAGGTAATCAACCAGAATTTTTACTATGTTTTTCCTGTGCAGCAAGAAGAATATTCTTAGGCCAAAATATAGTCCAAGAATGGGAAATTATCAAATCTACATTACCTGAGATGTTCCCTTTCTTTGGATTTTATTGTTTCGGAGAAATTGCTCCTTTAAAAGAATGTGAAAAATCAAATTTTCATAATTACACTCTAATTTCCCTTGTAATAGGAACAAATTAATCACGCTCCAATGTATTAAGACATATCTATAATTCAAATTAAATATATGGAGTTTCAAGACCTTAAAGAAACAATTAAAAAGCTCGAAAAAGAGAATCGTATTCTTCGAAAGAAATTGCATCGGGTGCAAGAAGATACCATAATTCAGGATCGTTATAATGAGCGTCGAGCAGTTTTGCTTCGCAAAGCATTTGAAGAATCTCAAAAAACAAAAAACCAATTACTAGAGCTAAATCAAGTACTAGAAATAGCTAAAAATGAAGCAGAAGTAGCCAATAAAGCGAAAAGTATTTTCTTAGCTAATATGAGCCATGAATTACGTACTCCACTTAATGGCATTCTTGGTTATGCTCAAATTTTACGTCGAGATTCTGCTTTAACATCTCAACAAGAAAAGGGTCTAAAAATTATTTATAATAGCGGCAATCATTTATTGAATTTGATAAATGATATTTTAGATCATGCCAAAATAGAAGCTGGAAAACTAGAATTATTTCCCAAATATATTCATCTCCAAAATTTTATTAAAAGTACTATCGAGCTAGTCGCGCCACAAGCTCAGAAAAAGGAATTAGATTTTAAATATATTGAAAATAATAATTTACCAATTGGTATCTATGCAGACGAAAAAAGACTCAGGCAAATATTATTAAACTTGCTTAGTAATGCAATCAAATTTACTGATCATGGGCAAGTAATATTATCGATTGATTTAATTGACACCAATAACTATATTTCAGACATTGAAAACCAAAATGATTATTATCAAATTCTTAACTTTACGGTTCAAGATTCAGGAATAGGAATGGATCAAGGGCAAGTATCTCGAATTTTCAATCCTTTTGAACAGGTTAGTGAATGGAAGCGTCAAGCAGCAGGGACAGGTCTAGGTCTAAGTATTAGTCAACAGTTATTAAAAATGATGGGTAGTCAACTACAAATTAAAAGTAGCCTAAACCAAGGGTCAACTTTTTGGTTTGTAGTGAATTTACCAACAATAAAAAAAGAAAACTCAAATTATCAACCAGTAAGAAATAAAATATCTGGCTTTAAAGGATCGACCAAAAAAATCTTTATTGCTTGCAAGGATCAACTAAATACATTTTCACTAGAAAATATTTTATATTCTGTTGGCTTTGAAATTATTTCTAATCGAGATGTTAAACAATTAGCAACTCTGCTAGAAAACAACCAGCCAGACTGTATTTTGACTGATAATTTTACTCAAGAAAACTTTGATTTACTGACTAGCTTAAATCAAAATCAAGAAATATTTAAAATACCTAAACTAGCTTTAGTAGAAACACAAGATCAGTTAAACGAAGATCAACGCTCATATTTTAATGAGGTTTTTTGTTCTCCGATCAAAGAAGAAGAATTATTAAACTCTTTGCAAAAGCATTTAGATTTAGAGTGGATAGCTGATAATTCTCAATCGGAACAAACTCTTTTAGGTCAAATCAGTCAAAAAAATCAGAAACTTAAAGTTACTCTACCTACAGCAGAAATAGAAAAACTTTATGAGCTAGCGATGTTGGGTAGCATGAAAAAAATCAAAGATTACGCAATTTATTTAGATAATTTAGAGGAAGAATATTCACCGCTAGCAAATCAACTAAAATATTTAGCAGATAACTTTCAGGAAAAAGCAATAATAAGTTTAGCTGAACAATATTTAGAGTAGTAGCAATAGTACTAAAATCAACAAAACCTAAAGTAAAACACTTTTAATCAGCAATCGTCAGAAAAAGTTTGATTTTTACAGTGTGTAAGCTCTAATAAGTTAGAACTTTAGGATTTAGGAATATGGTTATGTATCCAATTAAAATTTCTTCAACTAGCGATCGCTATCGTCAAGACATCAAGATCAACGACAAATTTCAGCTTACCGCCGACGAACCATTAGACCTTGGTGGAACCGATGCGGGAGCCTGCCCTATAGATTTGGTACTTGCGGGTCTGGGTTCTTGTAAGGCAATTACCCTACAAATGTATGCAGAACGCAAAGGCTGGGAATTAGAAAATATCGAAGTTGATGTTGCTCAGCAAAAAGTTAACCGCCAATATCAAATTTCTGTCCGTCTCCATTTAACAGGAAATCTCACCACCGAGCAGAAACAAAGACTGCTAATAATCGCCGACAAATGCCCCGTCCACAAACTACTCGAATCTTCCGCACAAATAGAAACTGTTCTTGCTAATTAAAAAATCCGCCCCCGACAAAGCAACTTTTGCCGACCTATAAACATTTTGGAAATAAATCATGTTACTAAATGCCGATCGCTTGAAAAGAGTAGTTAGCAACACAAATAAAATTCCTTGGGTAAACTCGCCAATACCTAGCGTAGAGCGGCGGATGATAGAAATAACGCCTTACACAATTACGGAGAAGAAAATGTTGCTCTAGTTAAATGGCAACCTGGAACTATCTTCCAAAAACATAGTCATTGGGGTGGAGAAGAGATTTATGTAATTGAAGGGACTTTTGCAGACGAACATGGAACTTATCCTCAAGGTACTTGGCTGCGCAATCCTCACCGTAGTGTTCATACTCCTTTTAGCAAAGAAGGCTGTGTGATTTATGTCAAAACTGGTCATTTGGGTTAAAAGAAGCGATATTCTTATTTCAGCTAAAATCGAGCGCAGAGCAAAATAGTTTTAGGGAAGAAGTCTCCTTTTAAAGTCGCTCAAACAATCTCCAAATAACAAATATAGACTATTCTATTTCGACATCAATTAATTGAAACAGCAACAAGACAATGGTTTTAAAAAACCATTGGTTTTGAGCATTATTGAATGAATAGTTCATTGGCATATTCAAGATACTTACCCGAAGATAGATACCAGGTTGTTAGAGAGAAAAACAAAGAATTAAACATAAATATATTTGATTAATAATCAGCATTAATCGACCCCCAATAAAAACTATTTACTTTTCTAAATCAGAAAAAACTCATGATTTAGTAGCTAATTACCTTTCAATAAATATAATTTTGGATTAAATCACTAAATACAAACAAGCTACATTAATGTTTTCTTGTAAGTGCTTTGAAATCGAAAAAATACTTACTCAAAAAAGAAGAAAATTTAATATCTTTTTAAATGCTTTAAGTGAGACCATTTAAATATTTCTTTATCTTTACTAAATTGATTTTCATTGTTTAATAACTTAAATTAGCTAGAAATATAGTATTCTACTTTTAAATAGTATTCTACTTTTAAGAGGTCTCTATCCTAATTTAGAATAGCGAGTCTAATATGCTGCTAAAAAATGGTGAGATTAAAGCAAAGTAGCTTTTAGCAAGAAGCTAAAAGTCCCAAAACAAGTAAATCTAAATCTTAAATAATAAGATATTTAGTGGAAATAATAAGATATTTAGTGGAGTCCCCATCTATGACCGAAACTGCTACAGAACAATTATCTTCATCAGAACAACAAGAGACAAAGTACCTTGTTCAAACAGGAGACACTTTAGCCAAAATATCCCAGGTCTATTACGACAGTGAAGAACACTGGAGTAAAATTTATCAAGCAAATCTGGGTTTGATTGGACATAATCCCCATGAGTTGCAAGTAGGTTTAGTCCTAGATATTCCTGCGTAAACCACCACCATCTTTTTGTTTAAGTAAAACAAGCAACCAAATTAATAATTAACTATGACTGAGACAAAAGCAGTAACTCTCTGGCAAATTGGCAGAGATGATTCCCCTGCGGAAATTGAACCGAAGCAAGGTAGTTGGTTCCGCGAATATAACTATACAGTCGAGATTGATAGCGATTCTATTAATAACCCTTCAATTCCCCAACTAGTTGCAATTCCTCACACCCAAGCCGACAACCAGGAACATCTTTCTACGGGAAAACTCAATATCTATTTCACCTTAGACTGCAACCATGAAGCCGAAGAACTAACACTTTTTTATGGTTGCTTTGGCAGGCAAAAAAGTTGCTTTCTACTAGATGGGCAACCGTTATTAAATCCTGTTATTAAATCATCTTCTGAAGAATTCCAACAGCTTGAAATTACTTTGCCCAAAATGACTGTGGGCGATCATATCTTGACCATTACGGTTAGTGGTGAACAACAAGACCCAGACTACCAAGTAATTAGTTATCTCAAGCTAGAAGCAAAACAACTAGAAAATTTAGAGCCAGAAGCATTAGAGCTAGAAATACTAACAGAAACAAAGGCTGATTTATTGCCTGTCCCCGAAGACTGGGCAGCCTGGATTGCGGATAAAACCAAATTGAATATTTGGAATCAGCTTTGGTAATTTCTAAAAATTTATTTGAATAACAAACTAAATATTATGGCGCAGCAAATGCTTGAGTGGAATTCTAGTACTCAATACGATACAGGGACAGTAAGTAGTTTTGATTTAGATAACCAAGGTAATTGTCTGGAAACCCATGTTGGTGCAGGTAGTCTATATTATCGGGTTGGGACTATCAACAATAGCGATCGCCGCATCGATTTTGGCACTAGCACTCGCTATGCCGGCGGTACGACGACAAATATTTCTTTAATTAGTGAGGGAAATTTTGTAGAAGTTCACGTATCTAGAAATCGGCTTTATTCTCGTGTAGCACAAGCCAACTTTAGTAGTAAAACAATTAATTGGCGAGACGGTAGACAATACGACGAGTACGATTCAGGAACTTACTGCGACATCGCCGTAGATGAACAAGGCAACTGTCTAGAAGTGCATGTTGGCGGTTCAGGTCTTTATTATCGAGTTGGCAAAGTCGACTTTACGTCCAAAAAAATCGATTGGAAAAAATCGGGGACTCGCTTTAGTAGAGGATATTATCGAAACTGTAGTGTTGCTATCGATAATCAAGGCAATTGTTTAGTCACCTATGCAGACAAAAATAACCACCTTTATTCTCGTGTGGGGAAATTGAACGACAGTATTGTGGATTGGGGAGGAAGCAGTCAATATGCTCCAGGTTATTTAAGTAGTGTTGCTCTAGACGAGTCAGGTAACTGTATCGCTACTCATGTTATCAATAATTGTTTGGACTATTGCCAAGGAACGCTTAACAGCGAGAGTAAAACTATCACTTGGGGTGAAACTATTCGCTATTCAGAAGACAATAGCGGAAGATTTAGTTTTACCAATGTTGCTTTGGACAATCAAGGTAATTGTTTTCAGACTCATGTAATCCCAAGCTCGCCTAATCATCTTTTTTATCGCTGGGCATCACTCAATGTCAAAGAAGAATGGCAACAACAGCTTGGCAGTTCAAACTACGATACGGCTAATGGTTTAGCAGTAAATCTTGAAGGTCATGTTTTTGCGACAGGAACAACGTTAGGTCAACTAGGCGCAAGCAGCTATGGTCAAGCTGATGCCTGGGTTGCAAAATTCGATTCCGAGGCAAATCAACAATGGATCAAACAATTAGGCACAGGCGCCTGGGACTCCTCCAAAGGGATCGCTACAGATAGTCAAGGGAATGTTTATATTACTGGATATACCGGTGGCAATCTTGCTGGCAAGGAAGCCCAAGAGTCAGATGCTTGGGTAATGAAGCTTGATGCACAAGGAAACGAAATCTGGAAAAAACAGTTTGGTGGTTCAGACCATGATGTATCAAATGCTGTAGCAGTCGATGGTCAAAACAATGTTTATCTTGCTGGCTATACTTTAGGCGGTTTAAGCGGCAATAGTAAATCTGCTCAAGCTTCTGCTTGGTTGACTAAACTCGATGCTCAAGGAGAGAGAGTTTGGCTACAAGAATTAGGTACTTGGGGCTGGACTGAAGCTAGTGATGTCGCTGTAGCTAGCGATGGGATGGTTTATCTGACTGGCTCAACGAACAGTAATTTATTAGCTCAAAGCGATGCTTGGCTAGCAAAATATGACGCTGAGGGTAATCAGAAATGGGTTAAACATCTCTGCCGAGCAGGAGAAAGTGCTTCTAATGCGATCGCGGTTGATAGCCAAGATAATATTTACCTGGCGGGTTATATCAAGGAGCTAACAGGCGAGCTTATTTCAGGCTGGGCTGATGTCTGCGTAGTCAAATATGACTCTAATGGCTATCAACAATGGTTTAAGTCTCTGGGGGAAGTAAGCGAAGTTGATGATGCAGCCCACGATATTGCGGTAGATCCGCAAGGAAATGTCTATGTTACTGGGCACACAGAAAGTACTTTAGGTGCTAGCAATTTTGGGGATAATGATGCTTGGGTAGCTAGGTTTGACCCAGATGGAAATCAGCAATGGATAAAACAGATTGGTACCGCAGCTAATGACTATAGTTTTGCGATCGCTGTATCCTCAGAACAGGATGTTTATCTAGCAGGAAAAACCGCAGGGGATTTAGCTGCTACGAACAATGGCAATTATGATGCTTGGTTAGCAAGAGTCAATTCTTAGATAAATCATCAGCTCTCTCCCAATAGCAAATACAGATGGGATTTCTTCATTCCCTATTTTTGATTAGGCTAGCAGCAGGAAATATACAAAAATTATTTACCTGCTGCTAGTTTTACAATTTATTTTGAAAAAGTAAATGACTAAAAAGCAATATCAGCAACTGGAGAATAGAATACAAAAAATCCTAGCCTTAAATCAGCTAGAAGATCTTGCATCGGAAATTAGTTTTTGTTTAGAGCAGCAGGAGTTAAGCCAAGAAGAATATGATTTGTTGCAGGACATCAAAAAAACACAATTAAAACTTATTCTTGATTTAAATTTACTTCCAGATTATGAATTTATTGCTCGCAGTCTAGAACAGAAGTCTTCTCTAATCTTAGCTAAAGCAGATCCTGGAGAAATACTATTAGAAGAATTTCAGATTATTGAACAAGAATTAATCAACCTGAACTTAACTAGAGTTAAATTTATTCAAAATAATTACGGATAAATAATTTTAAATAATTTAGGCAAGTATTTTATGGTCATTTAAATTCAGCATGAAAAAAGAAAATGGAGAGATAGAAAATAAAAAACCTCTAGTCATATTTCGACTAGATGACTGGCAATCTGGGTGGATGGAAAATATTCAAAAATCAGTCATTGATGTGTTTATTGAAAAGCAGCAAAAGCTTAGTCTTGGAGTTATTGGTAAAACTATCCCTTTACTAGAATTGTATTTATATAGTGATGATAAAAACCAATGGAATCATAGTTTTGCTCGATACACTCGCGATCTCTTAAATAGTGAAGCACAATTGCTCGAAATTTATAATCATGGTTGGGATTCTGAACTAAGTTATCAAACAGCATCCTTAGAGACTCAGATAGAACATATCAAAAAAACTAATGATGTGTGTCAGAAATATTTTGGCGAAAAACATAGACCAAAAACATTTGCACCTCACGAGAATATTTTTCACCCACGCCTTACCTTAGAGGCTTGTCAGGTAAACGATATTAACGTTCTTTCTGGACGTTTGTGGGAACAGCCACCAGATTCAGACCCTAAGCCATTAGAAGCATTGCCACTTTATGCTCCCGTAGTCTCTGCCACCTCTGCTTACTTGATCCAAGACGAAACCCACGGAAAAACTAACGGTGTTCCCGCAGAAATAACTCTATACCAAATTGAGAATCAAATCAGTCATTATGGATTTGCTTGTTGTATGTTACACCCTCAAGAATTTGCTAATCCTGATGGCACAGTAAATCAAAGACAGATAGAAGAACTTAAAAAAGTAATTGAGGATGTGTCTAATCAGGAGTTAACTATTGCTTGGTTTAGCGATTTGGCTAACATTTACTCCGATTCCCTTAACTGGAGAAACGAACTAAATAATAATTAAACATCGAACAATATTAATGTTTAAAAGATTAATGTTTAAAAGGAAATCCGACCAACGACTCTAATAGTTAAAGACAAAACATGGCAAAAATAGTTAATACTGCCTATGGAACAATGGGGGATGTATTGCCTTACATCGCATTAGGACAAGAAATGCAAGCTAGAGGGCATGAAGTTCGAATGGCAATTCCTGAACAGATGCATCCTCAGGCGATCGCGGCAGGGTTAAAGGCGGTCAACGTCGGTCACGAACAACTAAATCCCGAAGCAGCTAGAAAAACTGCCCTCTTGTGGGATCAATGGTCGACCAACCCTGATGATTTAGAAGCAAAAAAAGAATTAAATCAATCTCATACCTGGTTTGATTTACAAAAAGGGATTGATTGTTTATTAGAAGCTGCCGCTGATGCCAACTTAATTGTTTGTAGCCCGCAACAAGCTATCTTTGCAGCGATCGTTGCTGAGCAGCTATCAATTCCTCTAGTTCAAGTAATAGTTACACCTGCGTTGTTGTATCAGCCAAATAATTGGTGGAGAATATCTCAGTGGATGCGACAAACTCAAAATAAGACTTACGATCGCTATCATCTCTTACGAGTTAGGCAAGGGTTGACCGATTCGGAAAAGTGGAAACCTTACTGGAAATACGATCGCCTGATTTTTGTAGCGAGTCCCTATCTATATCCCTCTCCTCCCTATTGTTTCCCCTCTAACCAAACAGGTTTTTGGTTTTACCAAGATCCTCAATGGCTAGACTGGCAGCCAGACAAACAGCTCAAGGATTTTATGACAGCAGATCCCAAGCCTTTGGTACTTTCTTTTAGTAGTCAACCTATCCGTAACCGAGAAGAATTTATTGCTGTCCATGTGCGTGCTGCCATGCAATTAGGTCGGCGGATTTTGATTCAGGGGGGATGGTCAGATTTTAATGCCAGTCATTTACCAACTGATATAGATCGTGATGCAGTAATGTTTGCGGGTTTTATGCCCCAAGATTGGTTGTTTGCTCAAGCTGCTGCGGTAATTACTCATGGGGGAATTGGCACGATAGCTAGGGCGTTAAGGAATGGTTGTCCTCTGCTTTTAGAACCCCACACCTACGAACAATGTTTTAATGCTCAAAAAGTTTTAACTTGGGGTGTAGGTGCAGCCATGTATCCCCAAAAACTAACCACAGACGGCATCACCAAAGTTTTAGCTAAAAAAGTTCTGACCGAAAATTACCACCAAAGAGCCAAGGAAATTAAAATTAAGATAGATCAAGAATCGGGAATTGACCGAGCCTGTAATTTAATTGAAACCTGGTTAGCCTAGAGTCTTCTATATTTTCTGAACCACGATTTGACAACCACTAACTGCAAACTGTTCTGTCTGAGTATATTTTTTTTGGAGCAACTCTGATACTTGAAGCGGAATATTTCGTCGAGAGGGTTTAATTTCCATAACCTTCCAAGAAGTCAGGTTAAATGCTGCGGAAATATCATCCCAAAACCAGCGGTTGATATGAGAATCCTGATAAACACAATTAACGATCCACTTTGCCAAAGAAGAATCATATCTTTTCTGTTCGACGAGTAAAGACAACATTTCTTCCTGATTTAGCAATAAGTGACCCCAAAGAGGAATCGTTGTGCCGTCAAGTTCGTAATGATTTGGGACTTCAACACCAAGATTACCAGCCGCCATACTGATCATATCTGGGTGTACATGATGACCAGTGGCACTAGACCAGACAGGATACCAACTAAAATAGGCAACGCCTCCTGAACGAAGTACTCGACAACATTCTTGTAAGTATTTTATGGGGTTAGCAACATGCTCCAAGATATTTATCGACATGACCACATCGAATGAACAGCTCGGAAAAGTGAGTTGTTGACCGTCCATCCAATAAAATTCTGTATTTTCCCTGTGATATTCTACTGTGCGATCAGGAAAATTAGTTCCGATATTTGTGCCAACAACCCTACCTTTAATTTTGTCTGCCAATAAAGAAAGTTGTAGTCCTGTTTCTTCGCACCCATTATCAAGTAAATCTATAGTTATAGCTTCTCCATCAAGTGGATAATATGGTCGCAAAAAGTCGATAACTTGATCGATATTATATTTACTAAGTTCTATGCGGTATTGTTTATAAGCAGCTTGAGCTTCGGTTGATTTTCCTTGCTTATTTAAAACATCTCCTATTTTGATGTACATTTCGGGCTTCAGATAGGATGGTGCAATTGCGATCGCCTGATGGTAAATATCTATTGCTGCGTCTAATTCCTGTTGCTGCTGCAAGATATCACCAATATTTTTATAGACCCAAGCTGGTTGTCGAGAATCCAACTCAATCGCTTTTTGATATGCAGCTAACGCCGATTTGTATTGTTGTTGTTCGTAAAACTTAGTCGCAAGATTAAGATATTCGCTAGTAAGCATTTTTTCTCTTATTGCTAAGATCTAAGGTACGGTGCAGAAAATATATCTTTAGTTGAATGGCAACCTGAAATTGTTTTCCAACAACATAGTATTTGAATAGAGAAGAAATTTATACAATTAAAGGAATATTTACAGACGAGCATAGAACCTACACTCAGGATACTTGGATAATCTTCACTGTAGTACTCATACTCCTTTTAGCAAAGAAGGTTGTGTAATTTATTCAAAACTGGTCATTTGCGTTAAAAGAAGCGCTAGATAGAGCGATCGCTCAGGGGCAAATGATGCGCTCAATATCTCTGCACTAAAGGTAGTCAGCAGAAATCAACGACAACAAAGTAGCCAAATAACTTTTGGAGAGTTACTACCTAGCCCCAACAAGCTCAATACCAGTCAATGAATTAACTCTGATGTACTCGATTTTTATCTTCCTGTTTCTCAAGAAATTCTTGAAGCTGATCCGCACCACCAATGTAATGACCGCCTAACCAGATTTGAGGAACAGTGATTGGAGTTTTAGGATCTATTCTGGGTTTAACTCTAGAGATCATTTCATAGAGATCGCGAGGACTACTAACAACATCATGATAGGTATACTGGATTCCTTCTTTCTCTAAGTAAGCTTTAGCCCGTTTGCAATGAGGACAACTTTCTTTTCCAAATAGATGACTTCTCTTAACAGGGTTATTTTTAGCATAGGCTTCAACCACTGCTTGAGTTAGTAAACCACGATTCAAAGCGTGACCCTGAGTAATTACTTCTCCTGCCACCATCACAATCGGTGCATGCCAGCCGCCTTTAAGTAAGGGTTTCCACCACTCTGTTAACCAGTCACGAATCTCTAACTCGACGGGAATATCTGCTAATTCATTTTCGAGAGTATCTAAGATTATGTCTTTAGTTAGAGTACATTCCCCACAAGGAATTTTAACTTTGAATGGACCCCAAGCACCTGCCCAGCGATAGAGGGTAATGGCTACTTTTTGCATTGTTAGATACCTGTTGAGAAACGACAATTTATGTAATTAACAATACTTTAAACATTCACTCTGAAACTCTCGTGAGGCGAAAATGAATATTGAATGAGATGCTTTGTCTTGAAGTGCTAGCAAGCCCTGTTTAGCTTGGCTATAGCGAGATAAATAGGTACTTGATTTAAGTTATCTTGGCAAGATAACTTAAATTCAGCTAGATAATCGACTAGAATAGAAAGGTTGTATTGAATTCTTGTTAAATTGGCATGGCTGTTCCTAAGAAGAAAACATCTAAATCAAAGCGCGATAGTCGCAAGGCGCATTGGAAGCACAAGGCTGCTGTCGAAGCGAAAAAAGCTTTGTCCTTAGGCAAATCAGTACTTACTGGTCGCTCCAATAGCTTTGTCTATCCTCAGGATGAAGATGAAGACGAAGAAGAGTAAAGTTCTAGTTTCTGCTAGTTCTACGGTTACGAAATTATTTGTGTGGCTAGCTTGAGGTAAATGTTCAATTTATTTTAGCTAGCTATCTTTAGTTTTAGGTATTGACCTTGTTAAAAGACAATATCTTCAAGAAATAAAATTAGCCAAGAGTTGCTTATGCCAGGGAAATTTTTTGAAAAACCAACTGCTCAAGAGAGCGATCGCGTCCCTCCTGGGCAATATCTTGCTAAAGGTTTCCCTGTTCTTTCCTATGGCGAGACTCCTCAAGTAACTCCAGAGGAATGGATTTTTCAGATCTCAGGACTTGCCACCTCTAAAACCCTTGGTTGGTCGGAGTTTATGGATCTACCACAGCATGAGTTTACTGCCGATTTTCACTGCGTTACTCGCTGGTCAAAGCTAGATGTAACCTGGCAAGGGGTTAAGGTTTTAGACTTGATGGAGTTAGTCGAATTAGATCCTAAGGCAACACATATCTTGCAGCATTGCTACGGGGGTTACACTACAAACTTAACCCTAGAAGATTTTTTAAGACCAGAAAACTTTTTTGCCCATACTCTAGAGAATGAGCCTTTACCTCCCGATCACGGAGGGCCGATGCGCTTAGTCGTTCCCCATCTTTATGCTTGGAAGAGTTCTAAGTGGATTAAGGGAATTGAATTTTGCGATCGCGAAGAACTAGGTTTTTGGGAGAAAAATGGCTACCACTCACGGGGCGAACCCTGGGCGCAAGAACGATATGCAGGGCGATAATTAATAGTTATTGATGATGGTTGCTAGCGATAGGTTGGTTTAACTATCGCTAGTTTTTTGCTCCTCTAAACCGAAAAAAGCTTGTTTTGCTGCTGCTTGCTCAGCTCTTTTTTTAGAACGCCCAAACCCTTCACCTAAAAGCTGATCGTGTAACCAAACCTTGGCAAGAAAGCGGTTTTCTGGATTTTGAAAGGAGGAGTTTTCGGCAACCTTATAAGTAGGCAGGATTTTGTGTTTTCCTTGAGTCCATTCCTGAAGCGCATCTTTATAGTTTTCGCGAGCGGGGTCGTTACGAACCGTTTCCGCTTGATCTTTTAACTTGCGATCTAACCAAGGTCGGATTAAATCCATATTGCGAGTACTAAGATATAAAGCACCCAGAACCGCTTCAAAGGCATCAGCAAGCCAAGACTGTCTGCCAATCGGATTACCTGTTGCGTTAGTGCCAATAATCAAATAGGGTTCGATTCCATAATACTCAGCCAAATTCGCCAAAACGCGATCGCTAACCATAATCGAACGCACTGCCGCAAATTCGCCTACAGGCTCATGGGGGTAGGTTTCTAACAAGATCTCTGCTGCTATTAATCTAATTACCGCATCACCCACAAATTCGAGCTGCTCATAATTTTGGGTTGCCGAAATACTAGGGTGAATTAAAGCTGTATCCAATAGTTGCCAATCTACGGGGGCGCTCGCTGGCAAGCCTAATTTAACGATTAATCTTTCGAGCTGTTGTTTTCGGCGTGGATCTTCAAGCATGAGCGCAAAGAAAGAGGAACATAGTAGATTTTAAACTACTTTTTCTGGATCAACCCGATTACTCCAAATACTTACCGACAATCAAGAGCGATCAAGATTTACTTTACTTCTCAGAATTTTATCTTTAAGAGCATACTTATCAGTCGATTATTATTACAATCACCATACCTTTGAATACTTTTTTCCCAATCAAAATAACCTTTGATAAATCCTAACTCTTGAAGAAATCCAGATCTAAGATCCACATCTACAAAGAAAAAATACCCACAACCAATTCTAGACATTAAAGCGATCGCGAATCGCATTTAATTCCTGTAGCGGTTGATTTTGTACTTCAAATCTTTCTACCAAAGAATCACAAACCAAACTACATAGATCGAAAATTAAATCGTTCTCAATTTGATAGTAGACACTTACTCCTTGCTGCTCGCGAGTAACGATACCTGCTTGAGTCAAAACCTTAAGGTGCTTAGACACATTCGCTTGACCCAAATGAGTTGCTTCAATAATCTCCGTAACATTCTTGGCACCATCTTTAAGAGAGCAAATAATTTGCAATCTACTGGTTTCAGAAAGTACTTTAAAGAAGTCAGCTACCAATTTAAGAGCCGCAGGGGTAAGAGCTGAAACCCCACATTCACGAGCGTTAGAAAAGCCGATATCCATTACCTTATAAGGTGAAACTTGAAAGACAAACTGTGATTGTCATCCTATCACACAGCAATTTAGACACAAAAGTCTAGGTGAAACAATTGAGAGAATATTTATTTGCTTGACGAAATTAGGCAATATTTAATTTACTTAAATGGCATTTTTATCTAATTAATTTACTTAAGTAATAAATTTCAGAAATATAAACCTAAACCAACTTTCACTCCTCATCTTTAAGTATTAACGACGATGTTTTTTTAACTTTGCATCAAGTTTTGCCGAAGGAGAACAAATAGATCTAAAAAAAGACGTATGATTAAGTAATTATAGTTAGGTCTTTGTACCTAGCATTCCTTTTTAGAATCTTATGCTTGATAGATTATTTTACTCTCCTAAAAATCAGTATCAACCTTTAAATATTGTCATTATTGAATCCGTCGAGTTTAGAAGTTCTTTCTTTGGAAAATTACTCGCCCATAAAAGACCTCATCACAATCTAACTGTTGCCAAAAATATTGAGGAAGTTTTTACCCTCTTATATCAAGAAGTTAAAATTGACCTGATTATTTTCGATATCCAATCAGGCATGAATGTAAACGATATCTCGATCATTGAAGTTGTTTCGCCTAATACTTCTTTTCTCCATTGGAGTAGCTGCCAGCATCCAGAAATAATTGAGTTACTACATGATTTTGGAGTTAACTCTTTTTGTTTAAAGGATACTCACTCTGATAATTTGATTACCGCGATCGATTCAATTAATACCAACCCCAAAATTCTGTATCTAGATGAGCGCCTCGGGAAATGCCTTCCTTTGTTAACTAGGTAAATAAGGTAGGGAATGGTTTTTGTTCATTCCTTCCTTCTTGTTGGAAGCTAGCGATCGCCATTGTATTAGACCAATCAAAAAACCAAATTTAAATGCTTTAAAATGCAGTCTAGTTAATTTTAGGCTTTTAATGTATATTGGTTATCATGCTCTCGTGGCTCAGGGGTAGAGCACTTCCTTGGTAAGGAAGGGGTCACGGGTTCAAATCCCGTCGAGAGCTTTTGTTTGCAGGATATGTAGAATCGACTTTCGTTTTCGATGTTGTTGTACATTAACTAATTATTTGTCATCGGTAACAAATTGATGTCGTCTTAACAAATTAAATGTCGGCTAACTTGATTAGCTGTTGTTTAACATAACTTTTTTGTACATTCACTAATTGTTTGTCAATCGGCAGATGCATCTCTAATAAGACGATCAAGCTCGATCGCAATTTCAGGAGCAGTTTCATCCCAATAGTGGGTATGTCCGCCCGCACCGATGCAAAACTCTCTTGTTTGTAAATCTTTCGCGCTCCAGTCTTGCTGTTCCGACTTAGATAAATTTTCTATCTCTGGAGAATAAATAAAAGACTGATTATAATCCTTATCTAGATCGACCTGCTCCCAACGTTTTTCAAACCCAGGACAACTTGACTCATGCCATAGATAACGACCAACATAATCTCCACTACGATAAGCATTGACCCATTGACGAACTTTTAACAATTCATCAGGATTGGGATTTCTCTCGGTTTGATTGGGTAAATTATAAACCCAGTGATAGAGATGGGGAAATGAGAAACTATAAAGCTGCTTAATTGGCGATCCCATTGTGAATAGATAAATATTGGGAACTCTGATTGCACCTAAGCTCAGGATGATTTTTCGGATAAGTTTTCTTTTGGTCTCATCATCAATAGGTTGATTCTTATATAAATCTAGTTCAGAAATTAAAGCTTCATCATTCGATTCGCTGAGTGCTCTATAAACAACTTTTTTGCCATCCCGATCAAAAATATGAAGATGATAAATTTCTTCGTCTCTATCTTTTTTGGCGATAATAAATTCTTGTTGGGGAATTTCGCAATAGTATTTAACCTGACTGGGTAGGGAATCACAAACCTGAAGATCATAGGCATTATAGGCTCTAAATTCTTCGGTTAGTGTTGATGAGCTTGAACCTTTCAGGAGAAAATCTTGGTTTAAATAACGAAGCAAGTCCGCACTAATTACTGTGCCTTGACTATGGGCAACAATAATGATCGCATCATACTGATCTTCTATCGGGCGATCGCAGATATAACGCAATAAAGAAGCATATCGAGCAAAAATCTTAGCCTTTGGGGTATCATCCTCAGGTTCCTCACGAAGATAATTATCAACATCCAAAGCTGCATCCAAAACCCCTCTTAAACCAAGAGAAACTTTTTTAAGCGTAGAACCCAGCGCAATTAGAGTACCAGCAGAAACAGTTAAAAATAAGGCAGGTATTTGCAGAAAAGGGCTTGAGGTAAGCTCCCCCTCAAACTTAATAAAAAAGTCATGCCAAACTGAACTATAGCCAATGACAGCAAAAATAGGTATCCCAATGCAAACAAGTAGAAGAAACGACCAAACCAAGACCGTATAGCCATTGGTCAACCAGTTACCAAGACCCCAAGAATCTTTTGCTGTAGATTTGTCATCTGGAGGAAAGATATCGCTCAAGATTGCAGGGAACAGAGTCCACACAGCTAGAAGTAAAACAAGACCAAAACACAGAAAAGACCAATTAGCCTGACTAGATGTCGAAAAATCACTAACCAATTGCAAAAAACAATCAGAGCCAGGAACTGTTTTTCCTAAATCAGAAATATCCGTACCCTTGTCGAGACAATATTGAGTCAGTCTTGGAGCAGGCTTTTCCATTCCGTAGATAGCCCAAGTCAGACCACGAAAAATTATCGGATTATATTCGTTCAGTCCATAAATAAATCTCGACCCTAAATTATTCAAAGTAGACCAGATGGTTAGGGAAGTAAAAAGAAACAAAGATGCAGGCAAAATCAACGAAGCAATAGAAACACCAAAAGCTCTTAGCAGTTTCAAACCTTCATTAGTCTCTTCTATCTGAGTATTCTGACGAACAAATAACTTTTTAAGAATACGTCCCCAGTCAAATGACAACAATCCACTACCAAAACTAACCAGATAAGAAATAATAAAAAGAAACCAAGAAACATATAAGCAAAAATAAATTACCTCAATAATATTTAAGCTAGATGTAGCTAACAACTCATTCATTTTATTGAGATTGAGTATCCCAGAAAATGAGTTCTGACTTCTATAAGAAAGAATTAGCAAAAATCCCAGAGCAAGAGATATAAGGATAATTGCCCCAGCGTAGGTTACGCCAATAAATTCATCTTTCTCAACTACCTTTGAGTCACTATGACTCTCTTGAAATTTTTTACAGGCAAAAAATATAGCTAGAAATAACCCTAAGCCAATCAAACCATAGATAAAAATTGATTGATCTGGGCTAGAAATTTTGGTGATAAACTTAATTTCAACAATCAGCATTACTAACAAGGCAATACCTGTCAAAGAAAACAAAGTTGAGATACCAGGTTGATTTCTATTAAAACTTTTAATCAAAGTAAACCAAAGTAGGGAAATTAAGATCGATATCCAGGCTAATGTAATTAAGTAGACAAAAATCTCTTTTTTACCTAAATATCCCATCGAAAAGAGAACCGAGAACCCCCATTTATTAATCAGAAAAGCAACGATTGCACCTATGAAAAATTGAGAAAGCCAGGAAACAGCATTAAACAATTCTCTGGAATACTTTTTTTTGTCGATTTCAAATTTAGATTTAAGCCGTTTTACCCACTCGAATTCTTCTCTAAACAGTAGTATTTTTGACCAAATAAAAGAAATAAATAGCCCGAATAGTAAGAGAAAGATATAACTATATTTTTCCAGAAAAATATTGTATAGTTTTTCATCTTTTATCAACCTATCAATTATTATATTGATAGGTATACTCAGAAAAACTGCAATCAAAAAATAAAGATTTAAGACGGGAATAATTGAAGATAATAAGTAACTACAAAACTTTTGAGATTGTACCCAAGAATCTATAAACCAATTACTTCGACCTAATGATCGCTGTTTCTCCGCTGCTTTTTCGGCTGTTTGTGTTCCAACCTTGCTCAGGTGAAACAAGATTTGATACAGTTCTCCAAAAATTCGAAAGAAACTTTCTCCTAAGCGCGACAAATCTGCCCAAAACATCTCATAGACATGAACCTCTTGAGATTTATCGTCACTTTCTCCTTCCAAACAAATGGTTTGATATAAAGAAGTTTTTTCGTAGTCTTCTAGCTGCTTCTTAGTAAATTTAAGATCTGCTTGATCTTGATCTGTCGCAACTCCGTTTAAAGATAGAGGTTTAACTAAAAAACGAACAAATCGCTCCTTAAAATTGCTAAACCGGCTTTCATATTTTTTGTCAGGATTAGGGTTAATCAATAAATTGGCTATTTCTCTAGCAGAGGCAAAAGGCTTTTGATCAGAAATCCCATGTACAGCAATAACTGCAACTTTTTTCGCTTTTGGCTCAGAAATACCTTTATTCATTTTTTCAATTTAAGTAACTTCTCGAAGAATCAATTCCGAATAACATTTATTTTCAAACTGAAGAGCAAAAAGTTATCAAAATTCTCACTCTAAAATTTTTGAGACCAGAATTCTTGGCGATCGCAACCACTAGATTGCCCCAAAATTAAGCATGTAATACTAAACACTTCTACTACTTACTCCTTTTTAAAAGCTCGCTTTTCTGTGTAATGTTATTTTTTTAAATAAAAACAAATATTTGTTAATATCAGCGGCTAATTGTGAGGGAATAGAAAATATTTACAGTTACAAAAAAGAAAAAGCAAAAGCTTTTACAACCTATTAATTGTTCAACAGCAACTAAAATACTGAGAACGAAGACTTTTATTCTTGCTCTTGTAGACTAATGTTTTCAGTGTCGAATGATTCTAAAAAGTAGACAAGATCTTCATACTCGTATTTTGAAAGAGTTTTTCTGAAGTCACTGATAATTTTTTTGGTTTTAGGCGTATTCGCTTCTACTAATCCAGCTATTCCCAAAAAAGAGACGGTAACCATTCCAAGAAGTTTTGCTGTTCTATTTTCTGAATCAAATATTTTTTTAGTAACCTTTGGAATTATTTTTTCTTCAGTTTTACAACGTTTTGCAAGAAAAAATAGTGCTTTTGCCCTTTGAAGTAACAAACTACTATCGACAATTTTAATTAAATCCGAAGTTGAATAATTCTCAAACTTATCACCCTCTAAAAAAATTCGCTGATTCATTTTGCTATGAGCAGATTTTTATCTCTGTAAATCGATTTTGCTTGAGTTAAAGTATTACAGGAAAGTTCAGAAATAAGCTGAAGAGAAAACTCTAAAACCTTTTTGCCTGAAAACGCTGTCCTGAGGGAATAAGAGAAGTTTCGATGCCAACAATTAACATCCTGATTATAGAAGATCAGCGTAGTGTCGCTGAGATTTTGGCAGTGGATTTAAAACAAGCTGGCTATCAGGTTAGCGGCATTGTTGAATCGGGAAGCAAAGCAATTCAACACATTATGGAGACCGAAGTTGATTTGGTCTTAATTGATATAGTCCTCAAAGGAAAAATGGATGGGGTTGATGTTGGCGGGCAGATTAAAACCGAGTACCATATTCCCATTATTTATCTTTCCTCCTCGCGAGATCGCACAACCCTAAAAAGAGCCAGGAAAACTAATCCTAGCGGCTACATCCTCAAACCATACAAAATCGAAGATCTTAAAGCAACAATTAATAATGCCCTAGCAACCAAAAATTCACTTGCCGAAAATTTGCAGCGAATTAAAAGCAAAGCCAAACTAGCAAACCTCAAGGTCAAAAAAATTGTCCAAAAAAACTTCGCCTTACCGATTGTCCGTAATTACGAATTAGAAAGAGCAAAACATCATCCGTTCCTACCCAAATTATCCTCGCGAGATCAAAAAATCGTAGCCACCCTTAAACAAGAAGGAGTTTACATAAGCTCGTTGGCTGAATTAAAACTAAAGCATACCAAGCGCCTTGTTAAGCAATTAAATTTATTGCATCCTCATCTTTATACTCTTTCCCATGCCAGTAATTGGCGGGTTAGAATCCCCTCATCTCGGAAATTTTTCCATGCCGAAATTCTCTTTTGGGGTTTAGGAGAAAGACTACTAGATATTGTGGAAAACTATATTGGTTTGCCACTGTTTTTTACGGGAGTCGATCTGCGTCGAGACATTGCCGATGCCCCCTTAACCGATGCTAGGAATTGGCATCTTGATATCGATGATGATCGCATGATCAAGGTTATTATCTATCTTAATAACGTGGGTAAAAGTGGCGGGCCGTTTGAATATATTCCTCGTCGCTTGACCAAGCAACTCATTAACAAACTTGACTACAAATCTGGATTTGTTGAAGAGGACGCGATCGCTAAAATCATTTCTGAGCAATTTTGGCAAACTTGCGCTGCTAAAGCGGGAAATGTAGTTATTACCGATCCTTGCAGTATTTTTCACCGAGCAAAACCAGCTAAGCGCAATCGTTATTCAATTACTTTTGGCTATACATCTAGAACGCCTAAAATAATTCTGGGTCAAAAATTACCCGCCCAAGAACTACAACAAATCATTCCAAATTTAAGTCCCAGACAGCTAGCCTGTTTGCGATTGGACAAGTAGTGTTAGATCAATATTTTTCTTGCAAGCAATCTAGTCCAAATCTTTAATATCTAGCCTTGAAAAACAAGCCAATTCGACAAAAACCGAAACATTAGCTTATTCTTTATAGATTTATGACTGTCTAAATAGTAATATTCGGAATAAGGATGTCGATTTTAATAATGATGTTTTTATTATTCTTTTTAGCAAGCAAAAACTAAAGATGAAACGTTTTTGGCAGTTGATTTTAATTGCGTTCTTGGGTTTATCGTTAAGCCTGGGGCTAGGGCGATCGGTTCTTTCTGAGAATGTTGCACCAGAAAATACTATTTCTGGAAATAGGGCAAGAAGAACTTTGATAGAAGCACAAAAACTCTATCAGCAAAATGACTTTCAAGCTGCGCTCCAACTACTCAAACAAGCCAAGCAAGAATTTACCCAAACCAATAAACCACTTCAACAGGCACAGACTCAGGCACTAATTTCTTTCAATTACCAAAAATTGGAAAATTGGCAGCAAGCCCAGGCAGCTATTGACGAGGGAATAGCCATAACAGCTTCTCAAGCTGATGGAGTTGGGAAACAAAAGGTCTCTGCTCAACTGTGGAATGCCCAAGGAAGCCTGGATTTAAAAAGCAATAATAATGAGCAAGCCTTAACAAGTTGGTCAAAAGCACAAGAATTTTATCAATCTGTCAATGACGAGCTAGGACTTAAAGGAATTGCTATTTCGCGATCGCAAGCATTAGAAAATTTAGGATTTTATCGACGTTCCTGTAAAACCCTCTTGGGTGTTGTTGAGCAGCAATCTGAACAAACATCAGACTGTCAAAATTTAACCGATCAACAGATAGATAAACTCCTAAAATCTACGGCTACTAATGCACAAATCTCAAGCAATGCACAATTGATCAACATCAAGGTAGCAAGTAGTCTGGCAAATAATTTGATGTTGCTCGGTCAACTAGAATATGCGCAAAAAATCATCGAACATAACCAGCAGATAGCAAGACAAGCAAATCAGTTTCCCCCAGCATTGCGAACCAAAATAGATTTTACGGCTGCTCATATTGCCCAATCACGAGCAAATTTAGCAAAAGCGAGAGACGATCAGCAGCTATTTCAGCAAGAAAAAAGTAAAGCAGAGGGTATTTATCAGAACCTTAAAAAGGCAGATTCTTCAGAGCCTGTTGATATCCTAGAAGCCCAAATCAATTTAATCGATATCTATGCCAGAGACCAACAACAAGAAGAAGCGCGCTCTCTTTTGCAAACGGCTAATTTGAATTTTACTGACTTACCTATTAACTATCGCACCATTAAAAATCAAATCCTGTTGGCGCAAAGCCTGACCAGTATCAAAGAACAAGGTGCTGGTCTTGACTACAGTTGGCAAGATATTGATTCTATCTACCAAAAACTGCAACAACAAGCCCATCAACTCAAAGACGATCGCCTTGAATCTTATGCTTTGGGCTACTCTGCTGAACTGGCTTATGAACATAACCTGGGTAACAGCAATCAAGCCCAAACTCGCTTAGAACAAGCCTTAAGTTTGGCTCAAAGTAAACAAATTCCTGAGATTGCCTACCGTTGGCAATGGCAATTAGGAAGACTATATCGCGATCGCAGTGATAACCCTAAAGCGATCGCAGCTTATGAATCAGCATTTCAAACCCTGCAAACTTTACGAAGTGATTTAGTTGCTCTAGACAGAGAGGTACAGTTTTCTTTTCGTCAACAGGTAGAGCCAGTCTATCGTCAGTATGCACAACTGCTTTTAACCGAACAAGAGCCAAAAGAAATCAACAACCCTAACAATTTGCGCAAAGTTCGCGAGATAATCGAAGCCTTGCAACTAGCAGAATTAGATAACTACTTTCAAGATGCCTGTGTCGCTGCGGAGGAGCGAAAGATTGAAGAAATCGATCCTCATGCAGCAGTTATTTATACAATCACTTTGCCAGCAAAAGCTCTTAACCCTAAATCTAAAAGTTCTAATCAAAACGAGGCTCAAGATCGCTTAGAAGTAATTTTATCTTTACCTAACGACGAATTTGTTCTTCAAGAAGTAATTATTCCTCGCTCGCAATTGTCAACAACCATTGAGGAGTTGAATTATTATTTACTACAGCCAGATCAGCAAAAAGATACTGAGCGGTTGGCAAACCAAGTTTATAACTGGTTAATTTCGCCCCTTAAACCTGCTCTTGATAATTCCCCGAACAAAATTAATACCTTAGTTTTTGTTTTGGATGGACAATTGCAAAGTCTACCAATGTCAGCCTTATATGACGGTCAGAAGTATTTATTAGAAGACTATGCGATCGCAGTTACCCCTGGGTTAAGACTACTCAAAGCACAAGCAAAGCGTGAGAGGTTAGTAGCTTTAGCTGGTGGTGTAAGCGAGCAAATAGGTGATTTTGCCCCATTGAATAATGTCAAAAATGAATTGGATTATCTGCAAAGCAATTTTAAAGGTCAAACTTTGCTTAACGATCAGTTCACCAACGAAAATTTAATTGCCAAGATTGCGGCTGACTCTTATTCGATTGTTCATTTAGCAACTCACGGTCAGTTCAGTTCTAACCCTGATGAAACTTTCATCGTGCTTTGGGATCGTAAATTGTCGATCAAAGAATTTAGTAATTTGATCCTTACTCACAACTTAGAGCGATCGCAAATTATCGATCTACTGGTATTAAGCGCCTGCGAAACTGCTCAAGGCGATAATCGCGCAACTTTGGGTTTGGCAGGCATGAGTGTGCGAACTGGAGTTAGTTCTACTTTGGCAACCTTATGGCAAATCCCTGATCAATCTACAGCAGTATTGATGGAAAAGTTCTACTCATATCTGCTTGATAAACCCGAGCTGAATAAAGCCGAAGCCCTGCGATTAGCACAATTAGATCTAATAAAAGCTGAGACAAACTGGTCTATTCCCTTGTTTTGGGCTCCCTACGTTATTATTGGCAACTGGATTTAACTTATCCAAAAAGCTAATTAAGTAACGAGCACGGCAGGATTCGAACCTGCGGCCCCCAGAACCGGAATCTGGTGCTCTATCCAACTGAGCTACGCACCCTAATCGAGTCTGCTAATAATTTAGCAATGACTTTAGGTATTTAGGTTTAGATGTCTAAGCTTAAAATACCAGTGTAGATTCTAGCATCTCTTGCCGCCTGTCTTTGCCAAGATTAATATTTACTTGACTAGATTGAGTGTTATTTTGTAGAATCCTTGAAGTTGAGGGGCATTAACTCAGTTGGTAGAGTGCTTGCATGGCATGCAAGATGTCAGCGGTTCAAATCCGCTATGCTCCATATTTT
>CALKUU010000276.1 GCA_937996665.1 uncultured Xenococcaceae cyanobacterium
ACTGTCATTGCCTTCACCTCCTTGCAATTGATCATTGCCACCATTGCCTGATAAAAAATCTATCCCATCTTGTCCGAATAGGGTGTCATTACCTGATCCACCATTAACTACATCGTCACCTTCATTGCCCTGAAGCTCATCATTACCCTCGTCGCCAAAAAGCAGATCATTGTCCTCAGAACCGAATAACAAATCGCTATCTAAACCACCATAGAGAACATCATTTCCTGCTCCTCCCACTAGCGAATCATTTCCCTCATCTCCAAAAAGAAGATCGGCTCCTGCATTACCAAACAGATTGTCGTTGCCAGTTCCTCCATTGACAGTATCGTCACCATCGTTGCCTTGAACCTGATCATCTCCTCCTAGAGCATCAATACTATCGCTAAAACTGCTGCCTACAATGCTATCTGACTGATCAGATGCTAAGTCGGGAACAGAGCCAACATTAGTAAAATCAGCAATTTCGTAACCAATATCAGCTAACAATGCTAGATCAATATTTCCTGGTAAATTGCGACTGGTCAGATTGCCATTGTTATTGAGAAGGGGATCTAGTAAAACACTATTGTTAGCAAACCCTTCTTCGACATGACCTAGATCTTCTTCTAAAGGAATTCCTGACCCACCATTTGCAGCCAAGGAGTTAACCCCTGTAAAGCTTTCTCCCGCGCTTAAAGCCTCAAAAATGGGTGCAGTGCCAATGCCGAGAATATGTCCAATTTCGTGAAGTGCAACGGAAATAAAATCAATTCGAGATGGATCGTTGCTGCTTTCATCTATCTCAAAAGTCCAGTCAATTTCATCACTGGGGTTAAAACTAATCGAGCCTGCCCAGGGTTCAAAGTCAGTTGTTTCACTATTAATACGACGTTGAAAAATATCTCCTTGTAAATCAGTACCGTTAACCTGTGCTTGAGCTAGAACAACAGATTGATCATTAATGTTTACAACATCTTCGAGATTCGCTGTTAATGCATTTATACAATGACCGCAAGAACAATCGTGAGCATGAACATGATTTATTTCTAAAGCAGATGTACTGATGCCATTAGTTAAAGAGCCGCTACCTACAAAAATGATTAAATCATCCACTTCCCGACTCAGCACTATATTCTCAAGATTGCCATTAGTCGGATTCGTGATTGTAAATTCTGCTCCTTGAGGAATGGCTTCAAAATCATCTTGAAGAAAATTTGACCAGATTTCGCCTGCGGCTTCTAACGCAGATCGGCGTTCAGGATTATTAAAAAATCCGTTTTCGTCAAAACTATAATCAAATTCAATTTTCATCTTCAAGTATGTCTATAGTCACTTCATCTGACTCTATTTTGACTTCTTGATAATCTAATTAACATGGGATAAATAGCTATTTTTTTGATTGAAATTATTTCCTCCTTTAATTTTATATTTACTGAAAAATAATTAGATAAATTGTATTTTTTATGTATATTTTTTGTTTGCAAAATATATAGATGAAATCTCTGAAACTTCTGTAACGAATAAAAATTAATTAAATAAAATGTATTTTTTATGTATTTTTTAAGCTTTTAATGTAAGTAAATCAAATCACTTATACTTCTATGATGCTTGAATCAAGTACAACTATTAAGTCTGTATTTATACCCAGTTTCTCTTCCACTAAAATTAGAATTAGTAATACAATTTGTAATATTTGGTTCGTCATTATCCGTGTAATTAATTAACCACAATTGAAATGGCTTAGTTATAGAATTTAAAGCTTGAGCCAAATTACTATTTTTTGCGTTTGCTTGATGATGATCGAGTAAAAACATTGGTTGCCAATCAATCTCTTTGTTGTTAATTAATTTGTTAAATTGCCAAGCTAAGCTCAAGAGTTCTCCTGTTTGACCATGCGTGTGGTGATTAATCGCTATAACTACAGGCAGATCTTGATAGGCTTCTACAATCACAGGGACAACGAGATCTGGTCTTTCTACTTTTTGAAAAGCGAGGTTGTTGCTAATCGTTAAAGATCCACAGATACCTAATATCATTAGAGCGATAATTAAGCTCTGACGTTTTTGTTTGATTAAGCTTACATTTGCAGCGATCCAAAGTAGCCAAATGGGTAAGTAGAAAAATTGAAACCTAGCCGATAAGCTTAAATCAGCGCCGACAAAGATGGCAATAATTAAAATTAGAGCGATCGCACTACCTAGTAACAGCTCTAAAACTTTGATACTTAGTCCCTGAGCTTGATCTTGTTTAAGGATTTTATTGCCTTGCCAAAGTCTGGGAATAAAAAACCCTAAAAAGATCAGGAGTATTATTCCTGAGATGATCGCGATGGTATCACTAACTCCTTCGACTGGTAATAAGATGATTTTGGTGGTTAACCATAAACAAATTCTAGCGATCGGCTTATAAAAATTGAGCCAAGTTTGTTCTTGATAGATCCAGCTAGTAAGTTGGTTGTCAGGGATATCGCGCCAAATGAAGAGCCAGGGCAAACAACCGATCAAGGTGCCAACTAAAGCTAGATAGATTCTTTGCCAGTAGTTGCTAAGGTAATTATTTTTCTTGGCGATCGCATCATCCCAAAAATAGTAAATTAAAACTATTGTTTGAGCAACTAAAGCTAAAGCAAAAAAATAGTGAGTTGCTACCCCACAAACGTTGACGAAAATCCAAGCAAATGGAATAGCTAAGGAAACTTTTTGCTGATGATGAATACTTCTTACCGCCATAATTAAGCAAGCGAAAGAAGCGATCAGCCATAAAATAGCTAAGTTATAATGCCGTGCTTCTTGGGATAAATAAATCGCAAAAGGCGATACCGCCATTAGTGCTGCTGCTAATTGAGCAACAAACCAAGATCGGAAATATAAATACCCTAAACCAAACATGGCAGGAATTGTGGCAACTCCCAACAGGCAACTTAAAAACCTGCCACCCCAAATGGAAACTAAAGTTCCATCACTGCCAATCAAATCTAACCACCAGTGATTGAGAATAAAGTAAAGGGGGGGATGGGTACTTTCTGCTAGTAAATAGTGGATGGCATCATGAGCTGTTTTCGCCGCATCTAACCGTAAGGGATCTAAAAGGGTATCTAGGGAAATAACTTGATTTAAGGGGATTGAGCGAAAGCTATTGCCTAAACTAAAAACTAAAGTTGCCCACTCATCTGACCAGGGGGGCTTTAATTCGAGGTTATTTATTCTTAAGATAAATCCTAAGACTATCCATAAAAAGAGAAGGAGCCAATGGTAATAGTTTTTTTTAGAGAGATTATTTAAATTAGACAATGCTCTTTAAACTAAGCAAAATTAGTTTGCTATTTTTCAATCAATTTTCTGAAAATCTACGATAATTTAAGCTACTTGCTACTGAACTAATCTTGATATTGTTGCTGATTCTAAAATGATGCCTTGTATCTATATCTGAAATAAAAGTAGGGTGATTATTGTTGATAAGATAATTTCTCGCAATAGTTAATACCGAAATAAAGTTATTTTTGTGAGAACTTTAAATGCTGCCAAAAATTATTTTTATTTATGAAAAATCTAGCCATTAATTCACCCCTAAATTGCGCCAAATCGCAATTAGAATTCCTTGTACTTCAACTTTATCTGCGTCCAATCTAATCGACTCATAACGAGCATTTGCGGGCTGTAGCGTGACTTTATTGCCTTCTTTATAAAACCTTTTGAGAGTTGTCCCATAATCAGGAACCCTAGCTGCGACTACATCACCATCTTTGGCTTCTGAAATCTCCTTGATGCTGCGCATAACTGCAAAATCACCCTCGACAATCGAGTCTTCGATCATGCTATCTCCCGTTATTCTCAGGATATAGCAATCGGCTCGGCTAAATACATTTTCTAGATCAAGCCGACTTTGTTCTTCGGTAAAAGGCTCCACTAACCCTCCAGCCGTAATGCTTCCCAAAATAGATAAACCTTTTTCTGGTTGATGCAAAATTCTGAGGGTTCGGGCTTTACCATCAGTCCAATCGATGTATCCTTTGTTTCTCAATCTTTCCAATCGACTTTGTACTGGAGCAGGCGATCGCAAATTCATCGCTACCATCATCTGTCGAATCGAAGGAGCATGTTGAGTTTCTTTAATATATTCAACTAACCAATCATAAAGTTCTTGTTGGGCGGGAGTTAGACTTTCCATAATATTTTTGGAGTCTTTTGAGAACAGGGGTACTAAATATTAGATTCTATTTTGTCCCACAAAGTCAAGAACATCATGAAAAACAGTAACCAAAATTACCATTTCAACAAGTTGAACTGTTCCATATCAATAGTTTCTCGGTTGCGATAAATCGCCAAAACAATTGCTAGTCCAACCGCAGCTTCAGCCGCAGCAACAGTCAGGACAAAAACAGTAAAAACCTGACCCTTAATATTTGCTGGGTCTAAATAGTTAGAAAAACTGATTAGATTGATATTGACTGCATTCAGCATCAACTCAATTGACATCAGAACGCGAACGGCATTGCGACTGGTTACCAAACCATAAATACCGATACAAAATAGGGCAGCGCCTAATATTAAAAAATATTCTAATTGCATAACCTTAAATAATGTTTGAACTTAAAATTTTGCCTTCCCTTAAGAGAATTGAGTCTAGAGAAAGAGAATTAATTGTCGTCGCCTGTTGCTGCTGAAGTAAGCTCACGAGGACGCTCGGGCAGAGTCAAGCTAGTAGCTACAGTTTCTTGATTTTCCTCAGCTTCAGGAATTAGGTCACGACGAGCCAGAATAATTGCCCCAACCATTGCCATCAAAAGCAATACTGATGCTAGCTCAAAAGGAAGAAGGTAATCACTAAAGAAGTGCTCGCCCAGCATAATAACTGTGCTTTCTAACCCAGCGATCGGTAGGTTTGTTTCTATTGACCAGGGCGTAACCAAAACCATAGTTCCTAACAGCGCGAACAGACCGATACAAACTAAAGCAGTAGAACCCTGACGCAACCAACGGTTAGGCAACTCTGAAAAATTTTCTTGTTTATTAACCAACATAATTGCAAACAAGATTAAAACGTTGACAGCACCGACGTAAATCAGAATTTGGGCTGCTGCAACAAAGTCAGCATTTAAGAGAATATACAATCCAGAAATACTGAGAAAAGTACCTGCTAATAAAAAAGCTGAATGTACGATATTTGGTAACAGGACAACACCAAGAGCAGAGACTAACATCATCACTGCCAAGATACCAAAAGAAACTATTTGAACGCCTTCGGCTATACTCACGCCTATGTTTTCTCCTACAGATAACTAATGTCTAAGAAAATTACTCTGAATTTTCTCTCAATTTAAATCTACTTGTGCATATATTTCAGCAAATCGATGCCAAAAACCTCAAGTAGTCAAAGTAATAATATTATGATTCGCTTGTTTCTTGTTCTTTTTTCGGCATACTTGCCAATATTTCTTCAGGGCGTTTGCCTGCTCGTTTGGAACCTGGTGGTAAATCGTGAGATTGAACTACTCCTTTTGGTAAATAAGCAAATTCTTTGAGAGGAGTAACCGCAGGATCTTGGGTTACTTGATAAGGAAGTCTTCCTAGCGCGACATTGTCATAATTCAATTCATGTCTGTCATAAGAAGCTAGTTCGTACTCTTCAGTCATCGAAAGACAGTTGGTAGGGCAATATTCAACGCAATTACCGCAGAAAATACAAACCCCAAAATCGATACTATAGTGTTTAAGTTTTTTCTTTTTCGCTTTTTTATCAAACTCCCAATCAACTACAGGAAGGTTAATCGGGCAAACTCTTACGCAAACTTCACAGGCAATACACTTATCAAATTCGTAGTGAATGCGACCCCGATATCGTTCTGAAGGAATCAATTTTTCATAGGGGTATTGAACTGTTACCGGTCTACGCCGCATATGGTCAAAAGTTACGGATAGACCTTGACCAATATATTTGGCAGCTTGAAAACTTTCTTTGGCGTAATCTTTAACTTGTTTGAGGACTTTAAACATTGTTCTTAATTTAAGGGATCAGCTTGATAAATCTATTTTGAGTGTTTCCAAATTTTTCAGTAAAGTTTTGCTAAAACCTGTTTAGCCACCGAAAGCGAAGGGAAAAGATAATTTGAGAGCAGCGGTGATTAAGAGGTTAGCTAGGGACACAGGTAATAAAAACTTCCAACCAAGATTAAGTAATTGGTCAATGCGAACGCGGGGTACTGTCCAGCGCAAGAGAATAGCTAGAAACACTAAAAAGTAAGCCTTAATTAAGGTCATTAATATTCCTAAAGATCCAGTGATAACTTGTAGCCAAGGAGTTGTATCGCTTACTCCTAACCAATCAGCCAAGTGATTTAGAGGGATGATAAATTCCCAACCACCCAGATAAAGCACCGCAACAACTAGGGCGGATAAAACCAAATTGATATAAGAACCTAAATAAAAGAGGGCAAACTTCATACCTGCGTATTCTGTTTGATATCCTGCGACTAGTTCTTCTTCTGCTTCAGGTAAATCGAAGGGAAGTCTCTCACACTCAGCTAATGCTGAGATCCAAAAGATAATAAAGCCAACGGGTTGTCGCCAAATATTCCAGCCGAGAATTCCGTATCCTGATTGCTGTTCGACAATATCAATTGTGCTCAAGCTATTGGACATCATTACGATCGCTAGAACAGACAATGCTAGAGGAATTTCGTAACTAATTGACTGAGCTGCGGCTCGCAGACCACCCATCAATGAGTACTTATTGTTAGAAGCGTAGCCAGACATCAATAGACCGATCGGAGCGATGCTAGAAAGGGCTATCCACAGAAAGATACCAACATTGAGATCGGTGACGTTAATGTTTTGACCAAAAGGAATAATTAAGTAGGACAAGAACACTGGCACAACGACTAATGCTGGTCCAATTGTGAATAACCACGGGTCTGCTTTGGCGGGGATAACGTCTTCTTTAAAAACTAATTTAATTCCATCCGCGACTGGTTGTAAAACTCCCAGGGGACCAGCATATTCTGGACCAATTCTCTGTTGAGCGGCAGCCGAAATTTTACGCTCTAGCCACACCACTACCAAAACCCCCACTGTGGCACCAATAATCATGAGTAACATGGGAAGGGGTAACCAGATTGTCTTGGCTAGACCAGGGGACAGTCCTAGCTCGGTTAGAGTTTTGATGAAACTCCCTTGGAGATCAATTCCTGAATTCATTATTATGCTTGCTTGTAAGTTAAGGTATCCGTTAGTTTTGAGTCGCGAATTTGTTTAGATTTTTGCTTAAATTATAAACATTCCTTGCCTAGTATATCGTTGTCGGGAATCTAACGGATTGCTTTAGTTGGGAATAATTTTATTCGATTGCTTCAGTATAAAGGCGATCTTCTCTTCTAAATCTGCTGTTTCTGTATTTTTTGATTCCTCATAAAGATCCTAAACACAGCGAATATTTATGTCTTAAAAATCCAGTGCAACATAATTATGGTGAGGATTTCGTGTAATACTTAATTGGGAAAAATTGAATTATTTTGAATCATCGTTAGTTAAACGCACAAAGTTAAATTCAGTATGAGTAAGCAGCGAGTATTATCTGGAGTCCAACCAACAGGAAATTTACATCTGGGCAATTATTTGGGGGCAATCCGTAATTGGGTGGAAGAGCAAAACAATTATGACAACTTCTTTTGTGTTGTTGATTTGCATGCGATTACCGTCCCTCATGATCCTCTTGTGTTGGCAAGTAATACTTTGACTACTGCGGCGCTTTATTTAGCCTGTGGTATTGATTTAGAATGTTCCACTATTTTTGTGCAATCTCATGTCAGTGCTCATAGTGAATTGGCTTGGTTACTAAATTGCGTGACTCCTTTAAATTGGTTAGAAAGAATGATTCAATTTAAGGAAAAAGCAGTCAAACAAGGAGAAAATGTCAGCGTTGGTCTGCTTGATTATCCAGTATTGATGGCAGCAGATATCTTACTTTATGATGCTGATCAAGTTCCTGTTGGCGAAGATCAAAAGCAACATTTAGAGCTTACTCGCGATATTGCGATCCGAATTAACGATCGCTTTGGCAAGAAAAAAGAACCAGTGCTTAAGCTCCCTAAACCTTTGATTCGTAAGCAAGGTGCTAGAGTTATGAGCTTGACAGACGGGACTAAAAAAATGTCCAAATCAGATCCTTCCGAATTAAGTCGAATTAGTCTTTTAGATTCTCCTGAAGAGATTAAGCGCAAAATTAAAAAGTGCAAGACTGACCCAGTTAAAGGATTAGAGTTTGATAACCCAGAAAGACCAGAATGTCATAATCTACTCTCTCTATATCAATTGCTAGCGAATAAGACCAAAGAAGAAGTTCAAGCCGAATGCACTGAAATGGGGTGGGGTCAGTTTAAACCTTTATTAGTTGATACTACAGTTGCTGCTTTAGAACCAATTCAATCAAAATACAATGAATTGATGGCAGAAAGAACGTATCTTGAATCTGTGTTAGAAAAGGGCGCCACCCAGGCAAATGAGGTCGCAATTAATACCTTAAATAGGGTGAAGAAATCACTAGGGTTTTTAAGCATTTAAGTTCAAGCTAGTGTCAATGGTCGCTAATTTAATTATTTTTGAGCCGAAATATTAATTCCCTAATTTCTTGTTCCGACTTGTTAGTAGGTTTTAATGCAAACTACTTTGAAAATTAAATATATAAGTTGATTTGGAACAAGGTAGATTTAGTTAGCGTCATGGATGGAACCAAGCTTGAAATTATTGAAAAAGCTAACTGTGTCTTTTGAGTAGGTTAAGCAAAGATTGATCTGACTTAATTGAATTTTATGAAAAAAAGCCGAAAATCACGATTTAACATTATCGGAATCACTGTATTTGAAATATCTTTTTGTTTGCTTGTTCTTGTTTTTTTTCCTTCACTTGGTTTAGCCCAAAAAAAAGGTAAATTAATCACCTTAGGAGATGAAGTGATTCCTGATCCTTTAGTTGTTAGAGGGGAAACTGGGGGGAAACATAAAGCGTCAGATCTTCTAGATACCGAAGGCACCAGTACTGGGTTTTGTAATGGTTTTGTTAACAAAAGACCTAATCATACTTTAATTTTAAGTAATTTTTTTGAGTTTTTAAAAATAGAAGTTAATAGTAATTCTGATACTAGCCTGATTATCGAAGGTCCTGGGGGTGTTTGGTGTAATGATGATTTTAATGGTATTAATCCTCTCATTGAAGGTCAGTGGCAACCTGGTAATTACAAAATATGGATTGGTTCTTACCAAAAAAACAATGATTGGGATTATCAAATGAAAATTACTAGTAAAAGTAATTGGTAGCTTCAATTATTTGCTTTTATTAGGTTGAATTGAGCTATTTTTAATCTCCAAAATAGGGCATAAAAAAGACACGATCAGCGTGTCCTAAAAAAGTTATTTTAACTAAGTTCTATTTTTTTATTTCCGACGAAGATTTTTTGCCATATTACGGAACATATTCATTGATGTATCTGTGGTTGCTGCTGCCATACTTGGCTGCGGTTGGGGCTTAAACTCTTGAATCTTTTGTGGGTTTACTGGTAAGGAGATGACATTATTATTTGAAGTAGTTTGGTTGCGATCGCTAACTTTCTTTTCTTCACTAGAGGAAACTTCTTTGACGACTGCAAATCCATCGGGATTTTTTAAATTTCTGGGAAAAGTATGTTTTACAACAACCGACTTTCTCATGTAATTAATGTCACCTAAAGTTTGAGCATCATCTGGATCGAGAAAAAAATCTTTGCTTGCCATAATGTTAATCTCACCTGAATTTAAATACTACAATGATGTTAAATTTCTAATTAATTTGGGAGTATCAAACTATTTAAAGAAATAGATTAATAAATACTAGTTATTTGGTAGTACCAACAAACTAGCTAAAACCCAATTTTTCTAGGTATATACTATTACTTATAGTAATGATAAGTTTTACTTTACATTGCAAAATTTACAAAAATAAATATTAGCTATACATAAGTTAAGAATTTATTTGGTGATTGATTTAGCTCTAAACCTAATTCTTAAATTCAGCACAACAGTTTAATTGAGTAACCTTGTCGCCTTAGGATTAGCTTCCAACAAGAGCACTCTTCCTATTACAATTAGTTAACAAATAATTGATCTAGTTACATGGCTGATAAATCGACCAAAGAGTCTTTACCTTTTGAACCAAAGAAAAAGAAAAATAAAAAAGAGAATAAAAAATCTGGATCTAACAGCAGCGCTTCTGCAAAAACTGTCGTCTCAAAATCTACTAAAAAAGATAAATCTCAGCGAAAAAGTAAGAGATCGAGAGAAGATTCTAGCCTCTCGGCTATTCCTGATGCTGTCGGTAAAAGGATGACTCGGAGAATGGCTTTCTTTTCTGGGATTCCTACTTTTCTAGGCATTGCGTCATTTTTTGTTTTTTACTGGTTATTTTCTCAAGAAATTGTTGAGTTTCCTCCTTATTTGGTTGTATTTGTAACCGCGGGTCTATTTGGTTTGGGTTTTGTTGGTCTCAGCTACAGTGTTTTTTCTGCTTCTTGGGATGAAGAACGGGACGGTGGTTTACTTGGCGTGGCTGAGTTTAAAACTAATGTCGGTAGAACTGTTTCCGCGTGGAAAAACAGAGACCAGTAATTAAATTCACAGAATTATCCGAAATTACCAAAAATTTTGAGTTACAACCTATTTTCTGTTAACTAAACTCTCATCTATGCAGTTACCAGGAAAAAATTATTAGTATTACTATATTCAGGATCGTTTCTTAGGAGCAAAGTCATGATTGTAGTAATGAAGGTTGGTTCTCCAGAGGTAGAAATTGAGAGATTGTCTAGCGAGCTAAAAAGTTGGGGCTTAACACCAGAGAAAATTGTTGGTAAGCACAAAGTCGTTATTGGTTTAGTTGGTGATACTGCCTCGCTTGATCCCTTGCAAATGGAAGATCTCAGCCCTTGGATCGAGAAAGTTCTCAGAGTTGAGAAACCTTTTAAAAGAGTTAGTCTCGAATATCGTCATGGCGATCGCTCTCAGGTTGTGGTGCCAACTCCGAATGGAGATGTTGTTTTTGGTCATAATCAACCAGTAGTCGTAATCGCAGGACCTTGCTCGGTTGAGAACGAAGCCATGATTGTCGAAACTGCCGTTAAGGTCAAGAATGCAGGAGCAAAATTTCTCAGAGGTGGTGCTTACAAACCTCGTACTTCTCCCTATTCATTTCAGGGTCACGGCGAAAGCGCTCTCGATTTATTAGCAGCCGCTAGATCAGCTAGCGGATTGGGAATTATTACCGAAGTAATGGACACTGCCGATGTCGATAAAATTTCTAAAGTTGCCGATATTGTTCAGGTAGGCGCTCGTAATATGCAAAACTTTGCTCTGCTCAAAAAAGTTGGCGCTCAGTCTAAACCTGTATTTTTGAAACGGGGGATGTCGGCAACTATTGATGAGTGGCTCATGGCTGCTGAATATATTTTGGCGGCAGGTAATCCTAACGTCATTTTGTGTGAGCGGGGGATTAGAACTTTTGATCGCAAATATTGTCGAAATGTTCTCGATTTGAGTGTGATTCCGGTGCTACGTTCTTTGACCCACTTACCGATCGCCATCGATCCTAGCCATGGAACCGGAAAAGTTGATTATGTTCCTGACATGGCAAAAGCAGCGATCGCTTGTGGCACTGATTCTCTAATGATTGAAGTTCATCCTAACCCTGCAAAAGCTCTGTCCGATGGGGCACAATCTCTTACGCCTGAAAGATTTAATCAATTGATGACTCAAGAATTGTCAGTGATTGGGAAGGCGATGGGAAGATGGCAAGATATTCAGGTAGCGGTAGCTAACTCATAAATTCATAAGTTAAAAACTAACCATGCCTCCTCAGCGAGATCGGCAGTCTAGATTTGATAAAGCTAGACTGCAAAAATATTTTCAAGTCAAAAACTACTTTGCTCCCTCTAGACCAATTCTCAGAAAAGCGAGTAGATCAAAAAATAGATTGCTCAAATATTTTGAAGATCCAATTCAAGATCTTTACCACTGGCTATTAGTAATCTCTTGGTGGAAATTTTTAGGCTTATTAAGCTTGATCTACTTTGCCATTAATATTTTGTTTGCGATCGCTTATCTGAGTACCAATGGTGGAATTGCCAATGCTAGGGCAGGATCTTTTGTCGATGCTTTTTTCTTTAGCGTTCAGAGTTTATCGACGATTGGTTATGGGGCACTGTATCCACAAACTGTTTATGCACAAATCTTAGTTACTTTTGAAGTTTTAGTTGGAATGCTCTTAGTTGCTATGGCAACAGGGCTAATGTATGGTCGCTTTTCTCAACCAAGAGCAAGAGTCTTATTTAGTCAAGTAGCTGTAATTTGTCCTTTTAATGGGATGGATACTCTTATGTTTCGGGTAGCTAATCAAAGAAAGAACCGAATTATTGAGGCGAGAATTCAAGTTAGCTTTTTGGGTAATGAAACCAGTATCGAGGGAATGGAGTTGAGACGACTTTATGATTTGCCTTTGTTGCGGTCAGAGTCACCTAGCTTTGCTTTAAGCTGGTTGGTTATGCATCCCATTGATCACAACAGTCCTTTGTGGCAAGAAACCGCAGAGTCTTTAATTAAATCTGATGCTGAAATCTTAGTAATTCTAACTGGGCTGGATGAGACTTTTTCTTCAACTATTCATTCTCGTTATAGCTATCAATTAAAAGATATTCTCTGGTCGATGCGGTTTGTCGATATTCTTCATAAAACAGGACAAAATAAGTATTATTTAGATTACGAAAACTTTCATAGTGTGATTCC
>CALKUU010000277.1 GCA_937996665.1 uncultured Xenococcaceae cyanobacterium
CTTCAACAAATTAACTCAAGTTTGCTATTATATTAAAGCCTTACCTGGAGAGGTGGCAGAGTGGTCGATCGCGCTCGACTTGAAATCGAGTGTACGCAAGTACCGTGGGTTCGAATCCCACCCTCTCCGTAAATTTAAAAACAGTAGATCTTGAATTTTCTAGATCTACTGTTTTTTATTGGTTCGAAAATTTTTTGGTAAGCGATCGCTTATTTTTGCAAAAATCTTTAGTGAATTGATTGTTTTTTTTGATCATATTTCTGCTTTGTAACTATTCTGTAACAAAAAAGAAATAAAGCTATTAATAGCTTTATTTTTTCCCAGTAGAAAAATAATTTAATTTCTACTTAATTTTTACGAGAAATCAATGGATTGGGGCTGTTTTTTTTCTGTAAAATCGGTTCTTCTTTGAGAATTTATACTATCCACCTAAGAATTTATACTATCTTCATTGATATCGTTATCTGAGAATACGCTGAGAGGTTATTATATTTGTAGTGATAAACACTTAATCTTTAAGCGATTTACGCGATTGACATTTTTCATGTATATGAGAATTTCCTTAAGCGTATTAAGAACCGTGTTACTCTTGTAGCAATTTGATAATGCACAATTGAGCTTAACCAAGATTTGGTTTCATTGAATTGAAATAAGCCTTCCTTCTAAAACTTTTAAACGTACCAAAATCCAGAAAAATATAGTTTTTTCTTGGGTTAGTTTCGTGATGGTTTATCGAGGAATTGTTCTGCCTGTCAAAAGTATATTTTCAATAATCGTGTTTGCATTGATACTAAATTAATTTTATTTTTGTTTTTTTCATTTAGAGGTCATTTTATGTCTGCTTCTGATTCTTCTAGAATTCGTACAATTGATGGGTCCGATAATAATGGGAATCAAGGCGAAGCCCACTCCCCACTCATTCGTATTTTCGATCCTGCTTTTGAAGATGGCATCAGCGTTCCCCGCGGTGGAGAAATATCTGGAGTTGACCGCATGAGCGGAGCTTTTATTGATACTTCAAGTCTTCCTAACCCTCGTTCTATAAGTAATATCGTTAACGACCAAGTCGAACCAACTCCCAATTCACTTGGAGTAAGCAACTGGTTGTGGCAATGGGGTCAACTACTCGACCATGACTTTGGTCTAAATGAAAGTAATGCGGAAAATCCAGGTGAATTTTCCCCAATTATTGTACCCAACGGCGATTCTACTTTTCCTGATGGATCTTTTCTTCCTTTTGTTAGAGTTCCCGCAGTAGAAGGAACTGGAGAAACTACTCCTAGACAAGTAGAGAATCAGATTACCTCCTTCATAGATGGTTCTCTAGTTTATGGTTCCGAAGAGGAGAGAGCTGAGTTTTTAAGAGATTCAGAATCTGGAAGAGGTTTGCTTAAAGTCAGTATTTCTGGAAATGGCGAAGATCTCCTTCCACTCAATCCCGTAATCGATGGGGCGCCTGAATTTGAAAATGCTGATGGTGGCGTTCTTGGAGAAGATCAGTTTTTGGCTGGAGATATCCGAGCTAATGAACAACTTGGTCTAAACGCTGGTCATACTCTATTAGTAAGAGAACATAATCGTCTCGCTGAAGGCTTATATGACCGTCTAGTAGATGGCGATACGGATTTACTAGATTTATTTGAGACTCGTGAAGGTAGTACTTTTACTGAGGCAAGCGAAGAACAAATAGACGAATTTATCTATGAGGCTACTCGTCAGGTTGTTGGTGCCAAAATCCAAGCGATTAGTTACAACGAATTTTTACCTCTTCTTATTGGGGATGTAGTTGAAGAATATTCAGGCTTTGATTCTGGTGTTAGCCCCCAAATCAGTGTCGAATTTGCTAATGCTGCTTTCCGCGTAGGACATACTTTCTTGACTGAAAACATTCGTCGTCTTGATGATGGTGGAATTAATGACATTTCTCTTGCCGATGCTTTCTTTGACTTCGAAGATGTTCAAACAAATGGAGTTGATAATGTCCTAACTGGCTTGGTTTTCCAAACAGCCGAAGAAGTCGATAATCAACTTGTTGATGGAGTCCGTAACTTCTTATTCCCTGCTGGAGGCGGTGGTCTAGACCTTGCCTCAGTTAACATCGCTCGTGGTCGTGAACAGGGTCTTCCTGGCTATACTGAGGTATATGAAAATATCTTTGGTGTTGAGATTACTAGCTTCGACGATCTTGGATCTGGTGGCTTAGGTTTAATTAGTGACCATGTTGTTGGCTTACTTGCAGAAGCTTATGATTCCGTAGATCAAATTGATCTTTGGGTAGGTGGCATTTCCGAACTAGGAGTTAATGATGGTCTTCTAGGTCCTACCTTTAGTTTTTTCGTAGCTGACCAATTTACTCGCGTAAGAGATGGGGATGAGTTCTTCTATCTTGACTCTGCTCAGCAAGAGACTCTGCACATTCTTGACCCTGAAGTAAATGATTCAACTCTTGCCGACCTACTTCGTGATAACCTCAGTGTTGCTGAAGGGTATTTAGTTACTGATAATCCATTCATTAATCCAACTGAAAACGAAATTTTGGGTGATGAAACTTCAGAAAATATCTATGGAACTAATTCTAGCGACTTGATTGATGCTGGTGCTGGCGGTGATGTTATCCGTGGGTTCCAAGGCAATGACCTAATTCTTGGTGGTGCTGGTAACGATAACATTCGTGGTGATAATGGTGAAGATACTCTCCTTGGTGGTGCTGGTAATGATGTTATCCGTGGTGCTAATGGGAATGACACTGTTGTCGGTGGTTCTGGAGACGACACCTTATTCGGTAATAAAGGCGATGATTTAATCGACGGTCAAGCCGGTAATGATGTACTTTACGGTGGTTTCGGCGCAGATACATTTGTCTTTGCCGGTGATATTCTTAATGATGGTTTATCTGACACTGATACTGTTAGACAGGTTACTGCTGAAGATAGCTTCGACTTCTCTGATTACATTTCTGCGGGAGGAACTGTTTCCTTCGAGCGTGTAAATAATGGCTTCTTGTCAATTGACTTGAGTGGAGAAGACACTGTTTATGTATTAGGTAGTGGAAGTGGACTTGATGCGGCTGAAGAACAGTTGAATCAAATCGTCTAACTATCTTTTCTCTATTCTTTTTGAATTTTAATTGATTTAAGCGATCGCCTTTCGAGCGATCGCTTTTTTTGTGATATTGCCAAGAATTCAAACCAAATCCTAGAGAGTTAAAATTCCTTAACTAAGCGTTTATTAAGAACCTAAACATATTGTCGAATTTAAATGTTTAGGATTCTATTTTTGATTGCTCAAACCTCCCCTTCGAGTTGAGCTAAAATTCTTTAAGTAAACGGTTGTTTACTATCACAAAATTTTTTGAATGAGTCCCAATTTTTTACTTATTTTTTTATTTGTAACAAACCTCCAAAAAAATAAGTAAAAAAATATTTTTTCTTTTCTTATTTAGACAAGCAACAATTTAATTTTTGAGAAAAATCTTCGATAATAGGTATATTTCTCTATTTGAAATATGACTTTTATTAATAATTCATACATTTATATTTCCTATCTGCTTTTTATGTTGCCTGGTATACAAAATTAGTTTTCTGAGAATACCCTGAGGAGCTATTATACTTATGTGCAAAAAATATTTAGTACTAATTCTTTTCCTGCAATTGTAATTTAGTCTAAGTATGAGAATAGCCTTAATGCATGCTAGTAGGTGAAATTCTCGAATTGAATGAATTATGCAGAATTGAGTTTTAATGAAGAATTCAATTTTGTGGGAGGAAAAATAAGTGACTCTGATAGAAATTTGAAGCGAAACCGAATCTAAGGAATTATATTTTTTTCCATTGGTTTTGTTTGTGACTTCTAATTGGGAACCTTTTTTCCTATCAAAGGTATATTTCGATCTTTCGTAATGCATTAATACCAAATTAGTCCTTTCTCATTTTTATTTTTTCCGAGAGGTTTTTTTCTATGTCTAATTTTGATCCTTCTACTGATACCTCATTAGTTGATAACTTAGTTTTTGGAACTAATACTGGGGAAAATCTTGATGGCACTAACTCAAGCGATTTGATTGATGCTCTGGGTGGAGATGATGTTGTTCGAGGTTTCCAAAGCAGTGACATAATCTCTGGTGGTTCCGGTAATGATGACCTTCGTGGCGATCTTGGAGATGATATTCTTCTTGGGAATGCTGGTGGTGACGTAATTCGCGGTAACAATGGTAACGATACTGTCATTGGTGGCGAAGGAGATGACACTCTCTTCGGAAATGCAGATGACGATTTCATTAATGGTCAAGCCGGTAGCGATTCTCTTTTCGGAGGCTTTGGTGCAGATACATTCTTCTTTGGAAGTGATATTTTTGGCGATGGCTTATCCGATACTGACACTATTAGAGAAATTACCGCAGAAGATAGTTTTGACTTCTCTGAATATTTAGATGCTGGGGGCGAAATTTCCTTCGAGCGAGTAAATGACGGCTTCTTGTCAATTGACTTGAGTGGAGAAGATACTATTTTTGTGTTGGGTGAAGAGAGTGGCGTCGATGCGGCCGAAGCGCAGTTAACTCAGATTTCGCCAATTCCTATAGTTGGCGCTCCTATTGGTGGCCCTCCCGATGCAGAGGTTCCTGAAATTGTCATTGATGAATTTCAAGGCGTTTCTATTGTCAATGAGGCTCCTACTATTTCAGTAATTTGGGATAGCGCAGCTCAAGCAGCTATTGCTGATGCGGAGCAAGGCCCTACTGCTTCGGCTTATCACTTTGCTTTACTGCATACTGCCATCTATGATGCTTGGTCGGCATATGATGATGTTGCGATTTCCTCAACTACCGGCACTGACGATCTTCAACGTCCTGCCGAGGAAAATACAGATGCCAATAAAGTTGAGGCTGTCAGCTATGCTGCTTTTAGAACTTTAAGCACTCTGTTGCCAGAACAAACAGAAATCTTTGAAAATGTATTAATCGAACTAGGTCTTGATCTTAATAATGCATCTATCGATCCTTCAACTCCTGCTGGTGTTGGAAATCTTGCCGCTGCTTCTTTGATCAGAGCTCGTGCTAATGACGGTTCTAATGCTCTAGGTGACGATCCCAATGGCGATGGCACGCCATTTTCTGATACTACTGGTTACACCACTCCCAATACCCCTGATAACGTTGTCGATATTGAGCTATTTACCTTGGAAAATACCCCAATTAACAACGCTCCTCTTGCTGATTCTACGGCTCAAACTGCCTTGACACCTCAGTTTGGCGAGGTAACTCCTTTTGCTTTAGAATCTGGCGATCAGTTTAGACCAGATGGGCCAGAACCTTTCTTGGTAGATGGCGTAGATGCCGATGTTGATTTACAAGCAGGAACAATTACTCTGGCCGATGGCTCTGTAGTAGATATTTCTAGCAATCTTATTGGCGATATTATCAATCCTGGTTTTATTGAGCAGGCAGAAGCAATAGTTGATGCAAGCGCAAATCTTACTGACGAGCAACGACTGATAGCAGAATTTTGGGAAGATGGTCCAGGAACTTCTTTTCCCCCAGGAAATGGTCTAGTTTTCGGGCAGTTTGTTTCTGCTAGAGACAACAATACTCTCGATGAAGATATTGAATTATTCTTTGCTCTAGGAAATTCTCAGCTTGATTCAGCGATCGCTGCTTGGGATTCAAAATATGAGTTTAACTATGCTCGCCCTCTTCGCGTAATTAGGGAGCTGGGTAGACAAGGATTAATTGGTGAATTTAATGAAGAATTAGGCGGATTTGCTATTGATGCATACGCCGGGCCTGGTTTGGGAACCCAAACTATCCTCGCCGAAGACTTCATCACCTATCAATTTGGTCCACTAGATGCTTCCCCTCCATTCCCTGAATATGTTTCTGGTCACAGTGCATTTTCAGCCGCGGCAGCTGAAATATTACAGCTCTATACAGGTAGTGACGATTTTGGTGCTTCTGTAAGCTTTGAGCCTGGCTCTTCTCGTTTTGAGCCTGGTATTACACCTGTCGATACGGTTACGCTTGAATATGAGACTTTCACCGACTTTGCCGATGCGTCTGGTCAATCTCGTATCTTTGGTGGTATTCACTTTGAAGATGGAGATCTTGATGGTAGACAGCTAGGAAGAGATGTTGGGGGCGCTGCTTTTGAACGAGCGCAATTCTTCATCAATGGTGGTGTCGATCCTTTAACTGGATCTGGTGCTTCAGAAGCTGATGAATCATTAATGGCTGCTAGTGTGGAAACAGCTTCTAGTGTTTCTGGTGTTCCATCTAACCTAGTTGAGGCAAATACAGGTATTGGGGAGAGTCTCCTTGGTATTCAGAACAATGCCTTAGATATAGGTCAAGACAGTAATACTGATGAGCCAATCTTTGGGTCTTCAGAAATAGCAACTATTTAAGTTTGATTTTGTAAGGTCTATTTAGGAGAACAGCTAAAGAAATTTAGTTTATCTAGCTAAGACCTTTAGGTTGATTTCGGCACAAGAGTTTTTCTAGTCAGGTTTTCATTAGAATGGCTCTTGTGCTTTTTTGTTTTATCTCTATGTTTTGATATTGCTGAGAATTTAACCCAATTTTTAGATGGTTAAAATTCTTTAACTAAGCGACCCTAAGCAGCCAAAAATATTGCAGAATGTAAACCTAAGTAGTAATTAAAACTCAGAGCAGAGGGTACTCTAGTCTCACAGTTTTAAATAGTCTGGTTTAGACTATCCAGAGACAGCTCGCTTACAAGCATCAGCAATATATTTATAATTTTCAAAGATAATGGTAGACAGCCTTAAAAAACCGAAGTTTGAAGAAATTAGTCCAGGGACTAAAGTACCTGCTAAAGAAACCATTCTCACTCCTCGTTTCTACACTACAGATTTTGAGGAGGTGGCAAAAATGGACATCTCTATCAATGAAGACGAATTGCAAGCAATTCTAGAAGAATTTCGGGTCGACTATAATCGTCACCACTTCGTTAGAGATGAACAGTTCAATCGTTCTTGGGATAGTATCGACGGCAGAACTCGTGAAGTATTTATCGAGTTTTTAGAACGTTCTACTACTGCGGAATTTTCCGGCTTTCTTCTCTATAAAGAATTAGGTAGAAGACTAAAGGGAAAAAACCCTGTCCTCGCTGAAATCTTTACCCTTATGTCCAGAGATGAAGCTCGTCATGCTGGCTTCTTGAATAAAGCTTTATCTGACTTCAATCTTTCTCTTGATTTAGGTTTCTTGACTAAGAGTCGTAAGTACACTTTCTTTAAACCTAAGTTTATTTTCTACGCTACTTACCTTTCCGAAAAGATTGGTTACTGGCGCTATATGACTATTTTCCGTCATCTAGAACAAAATCCTGATGATATGATTTATCCAATTTTCAGTTTCTTTGAAAACTGGTGTCAGGATGAAAATCGGCATGGAGATTTCTTCGATGCGATTATGAAAGCTCAGCCTAGCATGCTTAATGATTTGCGAGCTAGGTTATGGTGTCGCTTCTTCTTGCTTTCTGTATTTGCGACTATGTATCTCAATGACGTACAGCGTTCTGAGTTCTATGCATCTCTTGGTTTAGATGCGAGAGAATATGACAAGCTGGTTATTGAGAAAACTAACGACACAGCAGGTAGAGTTTTCCCTGTAATTCTCGATGTCGAGCATCCTAATTTCTACAGTAGCTTGGAGAAATGTGTTGCTAATAATGACAAGTTAAGAGCGATCGCTGAATCCA
>CALKUU010000278.1 GCA_937996665.1 uncultured Xenococcaceae cyanobacterium
CGATTTCGTTTCCCAAGAACTTCGAGCTGCTGAAGACCCTGAGTTTGAAACTTTCTATACTAAAAACATCCTATTAAACGAAGGTCTACGAGCTTGGATGGCTACTCAAGACCAACCACACGAAAACTTTGAATTCCCTGAGGAGGTTCTACCACGTGGTAACGCTCTCTAATCCCAGTATGGGTGGTGGCGGTCGCGACCAGCAATCAACAGGTTTTGCCTGGTGGTCTGGTAACGCACGCCTAATTAATCTTTCCGGAAAGCTACTGGGTGCTCATGTCGCCCACGCTGGCTTAATCGTCTTCTGGACTGGTGCAATGACAATTTTTGAAGTTGCTCACTATGTCCCTGAGAAGCCTATGTACGAGCAAGGAATGATCCTTATTCCTCACCTAGCCGCTTTAGGCTGGGGTGTAGGCCCTGGTGGAGAAGTAATTAATACTTATCCGTTCTTTGTAGTTGGTGTACTTCACCTAATTTCCTCTGCGGTACTAGGTTTAGGTGGTATTTACCACGCTATTCGTGGACCTGAGGTATTAGAAAATTATTCTAATTTCTTCCGCCAAGACTGGAAGGACAAAGACCAAATGACTAATATCATTGGTTATCACCTCATTCTTTTGGGTGTTGGTGCTTTGCTACTTGTCTTTAAAGCGATGTTCTACGGTGGAGTTTATGACACCTGGGCACCTGGTGGTGGAGATGTACGGATTATTACTAACCCTACTCTTGATCCTTCTGTAATTTGGTCTTATCTAACTAAAGCTCCTTTCGGTGGAGAAGGTTGGATTATTGGCGTTAACAATATGGAAGACATCATTGGTGGACATATTTGGATTGGTTTAATCTGTATTTCTGGTGGTGTATGGCACATCTTGACCAAACCTTTCGGTTGGGCTCGTCGTGCTCTAATTTGGAACGGAGAAGCTTACCTTTCTTATAGTATTGGTGCAGTTTCTTTCATGTCCTTTATCGCTGCTACTTTCATCTGGTTTAACAATACTGCTTATCCTAGTGAATTTTACGGTCCTACCAACGCTGAAGCGTCCCAAGCACAAGCTTTCACTTTCTTAGCTCGTGACCAACAAATGGGTGCAAACATTGGTTCTTCTCAAGGTCCTACTGGTCTTGGTAAATATCTAATGCGCTCTCCTACTGGAGAAATCATTCTTGGTGGAGAAACCATGCGTTTTTGGGATTTCCGTGGTCCTTGGCTAGAGCCTATGCGTGGTCCTAACGGAATCGACTTAGACAAAGTCAGAAATGACATTCAGCCTTGGCAACTACGTCGCGCTGCTGAATATATGACTCATGCTCCTAACGCTTCTATCAACGCTGTAGGTGGAATCATTACTGAGTCTAACTCTTTCAACTTTGTAAATATCCGTCAGTGGTTGGCTTCGTTCCAATTCTTGATGGCATTCTTCTTCCTCGTTGGTCACTTATGGCATGCAGGTCGCGCACGTGCTGCTGCTGGTGGTTTCGAGAAAGGAATCGATCGCGAAACAGAACCAACTTTGGCTATGCCTGATTTGGACTAATTGCTCAGTTTATTAACTTAAACTAACGCTATTAGTTATATCTGTAATTATGATAAGCTCCTATCCTTAAAGGTAGGAGCTTATTTTTATTGGAGCTAAAGTTATGGACATTAGAATTGGCAATGGTTATGATATCCATCGACTCGTAGAGGGTAGACCCTTAATTTTAGGGGGTGTAGAAATTGCCCACACTCTAGGACTCTTAGGACATAGTGATGCCGATGTTCTGACTCACGCCATTATGGATGCTATGCTTGGCGCTCTAAGCTTAGGAGATATCGGTCATTATTTCCCACCCAGCGATCCCAAGTGGAAGGGTGCAGATAGCCTCAAACTATTGGCACAAGTCAACCTACTAATCCAAAAAAAGGGATGGCAAATCGGCAATATTGATTCGACCGTAGTTGCAGAACAGCCCAAACTCAAGCCTCATCTGGATAAGATTCGCGATCGCCTATCCCAAATTCTTAACATCGACAAAGACCAGGTTAGTGTGAAAGCGACAACTAACGAAAAATTAGGACCAACAGGTGAAGAAAAAGGAATCTGCGCTTACTCAGTAGTGTTACTGAAAAAAGCTTGATTGAAGCTTAATTTAGATAATATTACAGACAAAAAAAATGTCATTAAGATAAATTTTAGGTTAAGTTTGAATAACCAAATTATCAGTTGAAACCTACAACCTAGATAATACAAGCCCCAAACATCTGTATCAAACATTAGTTATTATAAATATCCTTAATTCACTAATGAAATTGCTTAGTTATTAATAAATAATATGAGTGTAGTTTTAGAAATAGAAGGCAGAAGTTTTAGCGCAGAAGAGCTAGCTCCGCTTCTAGCGGAATATCAATTCTTACCAAAACTCGCCCAAGAACTTGTTTTGGATCTTGAGATTGCTAATGTCGTTTACAAAGAAGAGGAAAAAACAGCAGCATTCCAACAGCTTTGTAATCAGTATCAAATAACTGATGAAGAGAAAATGACGGCTTGGCTCAATAGACAAGGAATGACTAAAGAGCAACTAGAATCATTAGCGGTTAAACTTTTAAAAATTGAAAAATATAAAGAAGAAAGATGGGGAGACCAAGTACAAGCCCATTTTCTTAAAAGAAAATCTCAATTAGATCGAGTAGTTTATTCCTTAATCCGAACAAATAAAGCAGAATTAGCGCAAGAGCTTTATTTTCGTATTCAAGAAGGGGAAAGCAGTTTTCAAGCCTTAGCAATGAAATACTCCGAGGGGTCAGAAGCTCAAACGGGAGGACTGATAGGGCCTGTTGAAGTTAACTCGCCTCATCCCAGAATTGCTCAAGTTTTGGCTACCTGTCGACCTGGACAACTAGTGCCGCCGACTCAGGTCGGAGAATGGATTGTTATTATTCGTTTAGAGAATTTTATCTCAGCAAAACTTGATGATCCGATGAAACAGAGAATGCTAGACGAGCTGTTTCGCCAATGGCTCGCTCAAGAAACAGAGAAGAAAGTGTCATTTTTTCCGAACCCAGTTGTCATTTAAGTAGCTTTAAATATGGATAATGCTAGTACATCTAAGCTTGTCGAACAGTTTTTAACTCTTGTTCCTCAATTTAATAGCCTCCCGGCTGAAGAAATAGCTCAACTCTCCAATAAGCTGGAACCACTTAGATTCGGAGTGGGAAAAGTAATGGTGATGCGTGAGAAAATGCAGAAACAAGTAGCCATTATTTCAGAAGGAGAAGTTCGAGTCTTGGGATATGACCCGAGAACAAAGTTACCCACCACTCTAGACAAATTACAATCAGGTCAAATTATTGGCTGGGTTAATTTAGCCCGTGGCGTGGCTTGCGAAACCGCAATGGCAAGTACAGAAGTCGTTTGTCTGGCTTTAGATAATTCTGAATTTGAACGCTTAGTTAATAGTTATCCAGAGCTACGAGCAACATTTAAATTGCAGCCAGCTCATGTAGAAATTTTTGATATCTTAGGCATCCAGCTCGCCAAAGAAGCACAGGGTGATTGGGAGCTAAAAGACTTATCCATCAAAGCGGCTGATGGGGCAACTATTCATTATCTAGATCCAGGAACTCATAACTTCGCTGGAGATACCCTAGCACCACTACGAAATCGCGATCGCCTCTGGTTAGTTAGTGGCGGGGATATTGAAGGTTACCCAGTTGGCAGCCGCTTAGAGTTAAGCAAAGATCAAACTTTAGTAGTTAATGGTCAAAAGCCAGCTCGCTTACTCTCGGTACTCAGAAAAAATTGGTTCAATCTCGATAATGCTAGTCGCTTTCCCACCAAACTAGAAGTTATCCCAGACCAAATAGACGATGCGCTCAAAAATAGGCAGTGGGAAGATGTCCCGATCTCGGAAGAAGCTCTGCCTGTACTGGCAAACATAGAACCAGAAACTACGATTGTTACCAAGGACAAAAAAGATTATCCCTTTGTCTCTGGTAAAACCAATCTTGATGTCGGGGTTGCCTGCTTCCAAATGCTGAGTAAGTATTTTGGGATGCCCTTTAGAAGAGAGGTTATTCGCAGAGTAATTGGCGAACAACTAGAGCGAACGGGGACACTTTCTCTGCCCTTGTGTGGAGCGATCTCAGAATTGATGGGTTTAAACCCTCAACTGGTAACAATCCCTAGTGAAGCATTTACTCGTCTTGAAGCACCAGTCTTTGTGCGTTGGCAAGAAAGTCTGGCACTAGTTTACGAAATTAGTGAGAAAGAATTAATAATCGCGGTACCAGAGTTAGGGATCCAAACCTATGCTCCCGAAGACTTTTTTAGCACTTGGGGCGACTCTGGCGATGTTCTTTTACTCAAGAAAACCAAAGAAACACCTCAAGAAAAATTTGGACTTAATTGGTTTTTACCAGCAGTTAAAAAGCACAAAAAAATCTTGATCGAAGTTTTCGTTGCTTCTTTCTTTGTGCAGCTATTTACCTTGGCAAATCCATTAATGATTCAGGTCATTATTGATAAGGTCATCAGTCAAGGAAGTATTGATACCCTTGGTTATTTGGTAGTTTTCCTAGTGGTTCTCAATGTTTTTGAAGCGTTGTTAACGACCCTGAGAACTTATCTATTCGTCGATACGACCAATCGGATCGATTTAAGTCTAGGCTCCGAGATTATTGACCATATGTTGCGCTTGCCTTTGCGCTACTTTGAGAAACGACCAGTTGGGGAGATTTCAACAAGAATCGGCGAGTTAGAGAAAATTCGGCAGTTCTTAACAGGTAATGCCCTAACTGTTGTTTTGGATGTAATTTTCTCGGTAATCTATATTGCAGTTATGTTGCTCTATAGCCCTTTACTAACTGCGGTTACCTTGGGGATTATTCCGATCTTTGTCGTTCTTACTTTGATGTTCTCCCCACTGATCAGAAAACAATTACGAGTTAAGGCAGAACGCAATGCCGAGACCCAATCTTATTTGGTTGAGGTCTTAACAGGAATTCAAACGGTTAAAGCTCAAAATATTGAGTTGCGATCACGCTGGCAATGGCAAGATCGTTATGCTCGCTATGTTTCAACTGGGTTTAAAACTGTAATCACCTCAACGATCGCCAATACTTCGAGTTCTTTCCTTAATGGTCTATCTAGAATTCTAATTATTGGTTTGGGTGCTTATCTAGTAGTAGATCAAAAACTAACTTTGGGGCAGTTAATCGCCTTTAGAATTATTTCTGGCTACGTTACTTCACCAATTATGCGTTTAGCCCAGTTGTGGCAAAATTTCCAAGAAACTGCTCTTTCCCTAGAACGTCTCGCGGATATTGTTGATTATCCCGAGGAAGGAGAAGACGATCGCGACAACATTCCGATGCCAGCGATTGATGGTCGGGTTAAATACGAAAATGTGGCTTTCCGCTTTAAGCGTAGTGGTCCACTCCAACTTAATGGAGTTGAGTTTGAAGTCCAACCAGGAACTTTTACCGCAGTAGTTGGGCAGAGTGGAGCTGGGAAAAGTACCCTTACTAAATTAATTTCTCGCCTTTATGAACCAGAAGGCGGCAGAATTTTGGTTGATGGTTATGACATTAACAGAGTGGAGCTTTATTCTTTGCGTCGTCAAATTGGGGTTGTTCCTCAAGAAACTCTCTTGTTTGAGGGTTCGGTTATGGATAACATCGGTTTGACTAACCCTGATGCTACGACTGAAGAGATTATTGCAGCGGCACAAATCGCAGCAGCCCATGAGTTTATTATGACCTTGCCTAATGGTTACAACACTAAGGTTGGGGAGCGTGGTTCGGCACTTTCGGGTGGTCAAAGACAAAGAATTGCGATCGCGCGGACTATTTTGCAGCAGCCTGCGATGTTAGTAATGGATGAGGCGACTAGTGCGCTGGATTATGCAACGGAGCAGGAGGTTTCGAGAAATCTGAAAGCTGCGTTGCGAGGTCGGACGGTCTTCTTTATCACGCACCGTTTAGGAACGATTAAGAATGCGGATGTGATTTTGATGATGGATAGAGGGGCGATCGTGGAACAGGGAACTCATGAGGAGTTGATGGCGATGAAGGGTCGTTATTTCTATCTTTATAAGCAGCAGGAGTCTGAGGTTTAGAAACTGTTGTGATTTAAGTGTTTGGTTAGGAGCGATCACAGCGATCGCTCTTTTTTTATGGTTAAAAATAAATACGATGAATTTATCGTATTTATAATGAGATGTATGAAAACCAGGATATCGGGGGACGAATCCCCCGCGCCCCCAAATATGGGGAGGATTACGACCTCCCCACACCCCTGCCGTATGGATTGAAGTGTTTAGGTTTAAATTAATCAGCTTTAGCCGATCAGCTATCTAAAATCTACAAGGTTATCGAGAAAGTTATTCTGCGATAAATTCAATACTCTCCAGATAATCAGTTCTGAATCAAAGTCCCACTTTCTAAGGGGGATTTAGGGGGATCAAGTGCAACAACTTCAAGTCTTGGATAACCTCTCAACAATTGAGATTTAAAGCGGAGGCGGTTGGATGGCTTCGAGGGGTAGGAGTAAATTGGCTTCGATGTATTGGCGGATTTCGGGACGAATGTAGCAGTCTTGGTGGAGGCATTGGGTGAGAAATTAGTTTGCTTCCCAGTATTTTTCTAGTTTGGTTTTTTGAGCATCGCTAAAATGGCTTAATCGCTCTGTATAACCAAACGGCGATCGCTCCTAACCATGACCCTAACCAAGCGATCGCCTTACCATCACCCCCAATCCCAGCCAGGTAGTCTATCGTGGAACTGCAATCCCTCCCAAGCGATAACTCCAAGCCGAATGAAACCAATAATCAACCTCATCACCAAACACTGGCTAACCCTCACCCTTTTCCTGCTCAGCGCGATTACTGTGCTATCTCTCTACCCAGTTTCAGAATTACCCCTTGTCCCAGAAAGCGACAAAACCCGCCACTTCATTGCCTATGGCACACTGATTTTACCCACAGCAATCAAAAAACCTAAAAATTGGCTACTCATCACTCTGGTTATCATCGCTTGGAGTGGAGGGATCGAACTAATACAACCAATGGTAAATCGCTATCGAGAACTACTTGATTTCGTTGCTAATATTGGCGGTTTATTATGTGGTTGGCTCTTGGGTAGTTGCATTCTTTGGCTAGAATCTCGCAGTGTAGAGAGTTAGAGTTCCAAGATT
>CALKUU010000279.1 GCA_937996665.1 uncultured Xenococcaceae cyanobacterium
TTGATAAAATCTTCTGACTACTGCCAACTTTAGGGCGATCGTTGCTGGTTTATATTTTTTCGTTTTAATCATCCAGCGGCGATAATACTTGACATTGTCTTTACTGACCGATGCTGGATGAAGCGAAGAGCGATCGCACCAGAGTAAAAACTGTTGCAGTTGACGACGGTAAGTTTTTAGAGTGTCTGACGCCGCATCCCCTGCACTAACATCAATGTCCAAAAATTCGGCAAACACACTCAATAAATCTTCTGTAGTTACAGACGATATTGAAGTTAACTCTTTAACTTCTGCCGAAATGTCAATTTCTGGGGTTACTGTTGCAATATCAATACTTTGCATATCCTGCTTAGTTAACATAATCTAGCCATCAATAAAGAGATTAATTAGACCCAAAAATCGAGACAAACTAGACCAATGATAAATTAAGAGATTTTTTAAACAGTAAATTCTGCCGCCTTATAACTAGACAAAAAGTTCAAATTGTCATGCTACAACAACTGAAATTTTGCAAATAGGCTCTTAAAAATTCTAGGTTCAAGATTAAACCTTACTCTAACAGATTCTCAATCAAAGACTAGATGTCATTTTCAGTAAATCATACTTCTCCCCAAACCTTTTATAACAGCAAGAAGAAACTTCCAAATCCATTGATAATTACGGTAGCAACTATGCTAACTATATTAGTGAGACAATTTCTATAAATAACGACAAGGTTTCTTTTCATGAATACACCTTGCCAAAATTGATTAAACATAGAACTAAAATAAATTGCCTTATTTTAGCTATTTTTGCTTAAAAATCTTTCTCACAAAACTTAAATAAGTTTAAGAGTTAAGCATGTAGAGAATTTTAGCTATCAACAAAAAAATAATCTAATCGCAGTCAGCTTTCTAACTGATTTGCAAAACTAAATTTTGAGAACAATTACCTATAATCCTTGAAAATTTCTCAATAAAATATCCAGATAAGCAAATTTAAGTAAAAATTTCATAGGTCTTTAAGCTCACTATCTCAAGAAAAAAAAATGGATCTAATCAATATTAATTAACATTAAAGATATTTTTGATTGATTTATATTTTCATAATCAAGCAAAATAATTAAAGTAGCAACAGTATTTATCAGTTTCAGAGACAAGATCAAGATAAATACCTAAAAACCACTTAAAAACAGATAAAATAGCAAATTATTCTTGATTTAGACTACTAAGTCAATATTTTCATATTGAGATTATTTCAGTGTACTTATTTAGCATTTCTTCTGTAATACATTTAAGTTTCATTTAAGTAATAACTCACGCACAAAATTTCTTTTTTTATCTTATAAAAAGATTGAATAAAGTTTTAATCAAGTTTCAATAAAGATTGTTATTTTGAGACAATTGCTCTTTTTCTGCTAATACTTTATCGACTAATATACTTGTGATCTGAATCACATGAGCAGAAAGATTATTTAGATTAGACTATCTTTACGAGTAGTTTATATATTATTATGACTGATTCAAATTTCAAGCCTATAGCAAGTGACTTTGATAATCTTAAAAATAGCTTGGATCGCTTAAATAGAAAACTCAATTTATTATTTAATCAAGTTAAAGGGAAACTCAAGCGCGAAGTTTTACAGATGCCGATTATTAGTTACTTCGTGCAAAAGTCTTATCAACAAAAACTGTTAAATTATCAACCAAATTTACCTTCAATATCAGCAGAACATCAAAATCTTTTAGACATCGTAGATAGTAACGGTGTGGCGATGACTAGTTTAAAAGATCTTAATATTCCCAAAACTCAGGAATTAGTAGATAAGGCAAATTGGTTGATTCTCAATGCTCCTGAATTCAACGAAACAGAGATTACAGTAGGAATTAGAGGTCACATTTTACGCGAATTTCCCGAAGTTCTTTTATGGGGATTAGATCCTCAGCTACTAGATATGGCAGAGAACTATATTGGGTTACCAATTTATTATCTTGGCGCCCAAGTGAAGCGAGAATTAACCAATGGGAAATCTTTAGGTGTCCGTAAATGGCATATCGATACAGAAGATTATCGAATGCTGAAAATTATTATTTATTTGAATGACGTTGATGAATTTGGTGGCCCATTTCAATATCTTTCCAAACAAGATACTGAAATTGCTAAAAAAAGTTTGGGTTATAAATCTGGCTTAATTGATGACGATGTAATGAGTTCTCATCTAGATCCAGAAAAATGGATTGCGTGTACTGGTAGTGAATATACAGCAACACTTATCGATACAGCAAATATTTTCCATCGCGCCAAGCCACCAACGCACAAGGAAAGAAAATCAATTACTTTTCACTACATATCCCAAAATCCGATTCATTTACGCTCTAAGAATCTCAGTATTTCTAGTAAAACAGAAAACCTCTGTAAAAACTTAACTGAGCGTCAATTGAGATGCATTTTCCCTCTTTAATCAAAATTGAGCAAAGATAGCTTGTTATTCGTTGTTGTGGAAAGAACTAAATTATTTTTATTTACCAAACACCTCTCCTTCTCTCCCTTTCCACCACTCTCCTATTTTCATTAGATCTTGATGGATATCTTCTAGTTGACTCATATAGTCTTTTTTGCTGAGATTCAGTTTATTTTCTTCTAACTTTTTAAGTCTTAATTGTAAAAGTAACCAGGGTTTAGAAATCCCCCCTGTGTCTTCTATATATTTTGCTAAATCCTTACTATCCATAGCTGTATTAAATTTGTAGGTAATTAGTATTTCGGTTTCCAAAAGAGAATCTTAAACTCAGTTTGGTTATCCTCTTTTCTCTAGCATTACATCTTGCCGATGATTCTTTGTAGAATTTCCATCCCAGAAATTGCTTGCCAGCCAAATAGACCTAAAATTGCTACATTTAGACTGATGTGACTGTAACGAGCCATCTCGTTGCCTTTTTGCATATAAGGAACAAGCGCTGTAGCGATCGCCATAATTGCAACCATGATTAAGCCGACTATCAAGTGGGGTCCAAAAAATAATTTACCGTTATTGATATAGGTAACAGCCATACCCCCCATATTGAAGACCACCATTAACGCCAATAAAATCGAG
>CALKUU010000280.1 GCA_937996665.1 uncultured Xenococcaceae cyanobacterium
GCCCTCTCAGCTAATTCAAGATAAGCACCGAACTCCTTTTAATATCGGACGGAGTATTCCTTTGAATGGATTTAAAATTCACGAAGCCCAACCCTTAATTCGCGGTTTTAATGATCGATTCAACAGTCCGCAAGTTGTTCTCAAGGAAATTATTTCTTGGACGGGAGGACAGCCTTTTTTAACTCAAAAAATTTGTCAAATAATTGGGAGCACCAATAGACCAATCGAAGATGAATTGCAATTTATTCGCGATCTTATCCACAGCAAAATTATTGCTAATTGGGAAACCAACGACGAACCAGAACACTTGAGAACCATCCGCGATCGCCTTCTACAAAATCCGGATCGCATCCAAGCATTACTAAGTAAATATCAACAAATTCTCGAATTTGGCAGCATATCTTTCGATAACAGCACCGAAACTAGTGAACTCTTACTTGCGGGCTTAATTAAACAAGATGGCGATCGCCTAATCATTAGTAACCGTATCTATGCGGCAATCTTCAACTCAGAATGGGTTCAATCCGTTATTGGTTAATAATAGCTGCGAGGGTACGAACATAGATTTCACAAGCTTGATAATTTATCTTTGTTGTCCCCACAGATACATTCTCCTTCGTAGATTAGGTAGAAGAAGGTGAAACTGAATGTCAATATTGCTTTTATTGATTTAGCTTTAGCTCAATTCAACCTAAAAACATTATGATTCTTAGGAATTTTGTTAGTCAATAATTTTTTCAATAAAAATCAAAAAAAATAATTTTATCTGGGCAATATAAGATAAAAAGTAGCTAACTATTTCACTTTCAATATATTAAATTAAAAACAAATTTAATCATCTTAATTATTACTTTTCTTGATAATCTTGAAGTTAAATTCAAGTTATTTCAAATAGCAAGGAAAAAATTTAAAATTTCAATCCAAGATTTTTAACTAAAAACAGAACAATCTAATTAAAGCCAACTTTGCAGTTTTAATCTAAAAAATAAATACCCTAAAAACCTTTTTTAATTCTTTTTTATCCTTTTTTCTAAGCTTTTCTCTTTTTTTCTTAAATTAAAACAGAAAAATTCTATTTGTAGTGCATTATATTGTTTGGCTTATCGATAAATTTAACTAACTATTTATAAAATTTGACTTACAAAAAAAATACTAAAAGATGACAACTTAAGTATCATTAATGTAGCTTTTAAGAATTTTTTAAAATTATCTTATTTTTATCTTTAATAGTTTTAGAATCAAAAAAAAATTCTATTAAAGCAATATTTGAATACAAGTAAAAATGAAGACAATTAAGCTACTTATTCTAGCAATTGCAACTTACATCCCGGGAATTGATAGGATTCTTGAAAGTAAAACAGGTGGAACCGATTCCGCTAGATACTGTTACTCTGTCTGGTTGCGTCACTTAGTATTAGCCGAGAAAAACGGACTAGATTCTTCCCCAAAAACAGTCGCCGAACTTGGACCTGGTGACTCTATTGGCATTGGTCTAGCAGCTCTAATTTCTGGATGCGAAAAATATTTTGCTTTTGATGTTGTCGAATATAACGATGTCCAACGGAGTTTGGATATTTTCGATGAGCTGGTAACTCTTTTCAAGAATAAAACGCCTATTCCTGGAGATAAGGAATTTCCAGCAGTAAAACCATTGTTAGAAAACTATGAATTTCCCTCTCATATTCTCGATAGTGAGCGATTAGAAAGAGTCCTCGAAACATCAAGATTGGAAAAAATTAGAAATTCAATTGCGACATCCCAACAAGATAAGTCGTTTATTCAATACAAAGTTCCTTGGAATGACTCAACTGTACTTGAAAAAGAATCAGTGGATATGATTTATTCCCAAGCTGTTCTTGAGCATGTGGACAACTTACCATTTACGTATCAATCAATGAAATCATGGTTGAAGCCAACTGGTTACGTATCACATGCGATTGATTTTAAATGTCACGGAACTGCCTCCGAGTGGAATGGACATTGGGCTTATTCCGATCTTATGTGGAAATTGTTGAGAGGCAATCGAACCTATTTGTTAAATCGAGAACCACATTCTACTCACATTAAAATGATGAAAAATGAGGGTTTCGATATTGTCTGCGATAACTCAAGTAAGTCAACCTCTGATCTCACTAAGAAGGATTTAGCACCAAGATTCCAATCCATTCCAGATCAAGATTTATTCATTTGCGATTCTTTTATTCAGGGAATCAAGAAAGAAAAAGTCTTACAAACTAAATAATTGAGTTAATTTTTTTTGACATCGACATCAACATATCTGGTCAAAATAATCTAATTTTAGAGGAAAGCAAGTTTTGCTTTCTTTTTTTTGTGAAATTTGGAATCTTCCTCGCTGAAAATCGATCATAAGGTCGAATTCTTGCCAAATAAAATCAAAAAACTGAGCGATCGCACCTTGTAACTGCCACTCAATTATTAAACGGTTTCAGGGAAGAATCGCTGATTCTTAGTTCCATTGCGCCAGCGAGGTGCTTTCCCGAAGTTACCTTGGTATAAAGTTGTTCGAGTTGACTGATATTTTTCGACAGGGTGTAACGCTCTAAGATTCTTTGTCTAGCTTTATTCCCTAGGATGATATTGATTTCTGGTTGCTGAGCAAAAAGCGGTAACAATGTTTTTAGTTGAGTGGTTACATCTTGAGTATCAATGACTGCGCCAGCACCTTCGTTAAGAACTTCGCCATCAGCCCCTGCATCGGTGGCAATACAAGCAGCACCACAAGCCATTGCTTCGAGTAGAGAGATCGATAAGCCTTCAACTAAGGACGGCAAAATAAAGACATCCGCTGCCCGTAGAATATCAATACGTCTTTTCTCTTCAGCGATAAAGCCCAGCCAAATAATATTTTGTTCGCTGCTATAAGCTGCCTGAAGACTTGCCCGTAGCGGCCCATCCCCCACAATTAGTAACTGACAATCGGGAGGGAATTTACACTGTTTCCAGGCTTTTAGGAGCGATTCGACATTTTTTTCGGTGGCAATTCTGCCCTGATAAACAAATAGTTTTTTGGCTCGTAATTGATATTTGAGGCTAGAAGTCCCTGGTGCATATTTCTGTTCGTCAACTCCATTGGGAATAATCGCTACTTTGGCAGAAGGAACACCTAATTTAACGAGTAAATCGCGTTGAATTTCGCTAAAGACAATGGTGCTATCGTAACGAGCTAGAAAGGGTGCGTAGAGTTGATACGTAAGATATTGAGTGCTGGATTTAAAATTGCGAAGTTTGCTATCGAAGGGAGGATGAAAGGTCGCAATTAGGGGAAGATCTAATTCTTCGCAAATTTCGGGTAGTAAAAAATCTAAAGGAGAAAGAGTTAGGGAGGCATGAACCAAATCTGGCTTTAGCTCTCTAAGCGATCGCATAAAAACCTTACTAGCTTGCAGTGTAGGAATTGTATATACCTGAGACTTGTAGAAAAAAGGTAGCAGTACTTCTGGAGATTGAGTGCTATCTTTTTGCTGGTTATCTTTACTCCCGCTTTTGTCTGCGGCAAAGTGTAAAAAACTAACTTGATGATTGTGGCTTAAGAGTGCTGTGGTTATTTCTCTACCGTAAGTGACGTTACCACAAAATGGTGATTTTTTTCCTAACCAAGCAATATGCATTCAGAAGTTCTTTCTCGCTTTACAGACAACAACGGATAACTAAAAAATTGGCGAACAATAAATTTAGATCTGATTATGTCAACTTTAGTTAATTTACCAGATGTTAAGCCCTTGGCTCTGATTTTTATTTTAGAGATCGCCGTTGCCCAAGTTTTTCCCAAGGTTATTGGGTAGGAATGCTTTAGTTATGTTCCAATCATAAGTTGTTGTCAGTCTAATTTTTATTAAGAATTCGATTTAGATTAATAATCTAAGTAGTAAAGAACCAATTCCGACCAAAGACTTACCTAGTTTTGCTGAACCTTGCCCTCTTTTTTGTCGTTCCTCTTCTTCTAGCTCTAGTTCTTCGGCTAGTTCTAGTTCGCTCAAAAATTTCTGAGCAGTTGATTTGCCTAGCTCATTTTCTTGCTGTTCAAAAAGATTGAGGGCTACTTGCACATGTTCCTTGGTTTTAGGTCGATTTTCGTTTTGATAGTAAACAATCCCTAGTCCTAAATAGGCGGGGGCGAATTCTTCATCTAGATTAATGGCGCGGTTGTAATGAGCGATCGCGGCAGGATAGTTTCCTCTGTCGGCTTCGCTCACCGCCCAACGATGAAATTGTTCTGGGGTTCCTGCCTGAGAAGAAAGACCCTTGACCCCATCCAAATTCGCCTGATCTAGATCGACATTTTCTAAATCAACATTGGTTAGATAGGCATTCCGTAAATCTGTTCCTGCCAGGTTTGCCCCTGAAAGGTTTGCCCCCGTGAGGTTTGCTCCATATAAAGAGGTACCTGCTAAATTAGCGCCACTGAGATCTGCTCCTGCTAAGTTTGCTTGACTCAAGTTGGCATTGGCTAAGTTGGCGTTACTGAGTTCTGCACCGATCAGATTGGCATGGATTAAGCCTGATCTACTCAAATCACAGCTTTGACATTTTTTCGTCCCTAGTAACTTATTAAGATCACTCAAGTTTTCGGCTGTTAATGAAGTTGTGCCAGCTAGGGAAATAGCAGTTAACCCAAGCAGTAAGCTTATAATCCTGAGTTTCATGGCGTTATCTAGGTTTTGACTATGATCTGAATGTCGCCATTGTAACTTCGATATTTTGGTTTAGCGACTCAAGAGGTTTTGGGGTGAGTGCTAGATTAGAATTGTGTCGGGTTTTGGTTAAGGAGATCGCTTTTTTTGCTTGCTTGAGAGATAAGCCAAGAATTTATTTCGAGTACATTAAGTTTAAGAGCAAATGAATGAAAAAATTCAACAATTCTTGTCTAAGCACTATGAATCTCATCAGGAGATCGTGGGAAAAATTATCAGAATTGGGGATGATGGTGTCTGGGTTGATGTTGGCTTAAAAGAACTAGTCAATATTCCTTCCAAGTTTATTTCTGAGGAGAAATACGATCGCCTAAGTTTAGGAGAGACATTAGAATTTTTAGTATCAAGATCTCCGAATGAAAATGATAATTACGAGCTTTATCTAGATGCTGACTTGTTACCAAGATTGAGAATAGAGAATCGTATTCGTCAATTGTTGCAGGAAAATCTAACTATTTATACTGAGGTGATCGCAGCAGATTCTGGAGGCATCTATATTGAAGTTGAATCAAAAATTTTCCCCATTTCTAATCTGCATTTGTGTACAGATATCCCTAATCAAGATTTAGTAGGAAAAGTTATTCCCGTTAAAATTGTTGCTAGTTATTCTTGTGAAGGTGAAGTATTAGGATTCAGTCATCGCTGGGCTGTAACCTCAGATAGAAAATATTTTCGTGGGGATGTTGCAGTTGGCAAAGTAATTAAAATTGAATCAGATCGTGCGTGGGTAGATCTGGGTATAGAAAAACTGATTGAAATTAAATTAGTGCAAATTGTTAATCCTGCTTGTTATCCCAATACATCCATAAGCGATTTATTAATAATTGCTAGATCTTATGAATTTGTTGTAGATCTCTACAGCAAAAATAATAATGATTATGGCGTATTATTACTTTCTTTAAAAACTTTAGGTTATTTAAAAGGGCATAGCAGAGTTGACGAAATACATCGAGGAAATATCACCATCTATGCTGAAGTAATAGATCAAAACGAGTTGGGATTATTTGTAATTGTCGAAAGTTTTTTAGGGTTTGTTCCTCACTTTCATCTCGATCCTAATCTAAAAGATAAAGATTTAATTGGTCATAAACTTCCTCTGAAAATAATTTCATTTATTCCTTTTGGTAACTTTTGGAGCTTAATCTTTTTAAGTAATATTTATGCCATAGGCAAAAGTAGCCTACAAAAAGAAGGTCGAACTTGGGATGTCATTACAGGAGAAGTCAAAGAAATAGAAGAGGATGGGGCTTGGGTTGAGATAGGTCTTAGGAAACCTATCTATGTTCCTATGAGTCAAATCGTTTATATCCCAGAAGCTCATTACTGTTGGAGAACAATTGAAGAAGAGTTAAGCATAAAACAATCTATATATCAGACTGTATCTATTCGAGAAATACTGAAAATTAACTATCGTTATAAATTTGTTGTCAATTATGACTACGATATTGCTAAAGGCTTGGATATATCTCTATCCTTGGCAAAAATAAGCCATAGGATTGCGTGGACGCGATTACATCAATATAAGCAAGAGAAAATTATTGTCTCAGGGCAAGTTATTAAGATTCGAGACGATAATTCTTTGGTTGTAGATGTAGAAGGAGTAATAGGATTTGTTGACATTAAAGATAATCCCGACATTACTCTAAATAAAACGCCTGAGCAGCTCTTAACCCAAAAACTAAATTTAGAAATTGTAGAAGAACGTGACCCAGATTTTCTTCTCTTAAAATTATCAAAAAATATTGTCTGAAATCACTTGTAAAACATAATTTGTTGGTGATTTAGATGTCTTAATTTAGAGATTATTTAAACGATCGCAATTTTTAAACCATTAACTCTTAACTCCACAGCATCACCATACTTAATCTTTGTAATAGGTGGCGCGATCGCTTCTAAAATCGCATCGTCTTGAAAATGACCAATTTTAGTCTCAGGGTGAGGGTAGTAAATCAAACTCTGGTACTCAATATCTTTGACAATTACTTGGCAAGAAGAAAAAGAGAAAGTTTCCGCAGGATAGTTTGGATGCCATTTCACCAGGGGAAAAGTGAATTGAGGATTGAGAACTTTAAATTTATGGGGTGCGATGTCGATATTTAACGTGCCAAGAAAATAACCACTTAGATCCAAACCTAGCTTTTGAAAATGAGGTAATTGCATAGCGATCGTGCCTTCCTCGTAGGGACTATCTTCGGCAAGTCCTGATGCTACTTGGTGTCCTGGTTTAACTATTCCTGAGATAATGATTGATTCTGGTTGCATGGATAAAGATTATCATGTGAAACTGCCTTAAGTAGATGCTACTTTTGCCGACATTTCTCTCTTAGTTGATTGTTAATCAGATAACCAAAACCGAGTTTTTCCATTCTACGGACTAATTGTTCTAGAGTATCGCCTTGGGCTTGGGCAGTTCGCTCAAAGTGCCAGTCGTGCTTGGCAAGTTGCTGTAAAAGATAGGCTCGTTTGGTTTGAGTTCTTGTAAGCCCATAGATTTTCAAGTATTGCAAATGAGAAGCATCATCCACGATTGCCTCCCCGATATAGTTATTTTGCTCTAGATTTAGATCGGTGATAAAGCGTTGCAGACTAAAAGCCCCTGCTGTATATATGCGCTTGCTTTGCAGTTGACGATCTAGAATATCCCCTGCCATAAACCCTTGAAAACTAGACCAGTCATTACGCATCTTGGCTAGAGCTTTGGTCAAATCATCAAAGTTATGAACTTTATCTGCGTCGATAGTAGCTGCTAGATTACTAGCTATCCCATATAAACCTTGATAGTAAAGAGTTTCACCAAAGAAATCTTCTAAGAGGCTATTATGCAAAGCTCGGTAATCTTCGGGGGTGGGGACGACGAAAGCAGAAGCTAGGGTCTCAGAAACGAATAGCAGGACTCCCACTTGATGTTCGTGAATTTCAAAAATTCGCAAGGCATCTTCTAGATAAGCAATCGATCTGCCAGATATTGACCACTCAGTTCTAGGGGAAAGTCCATGAGATTGGGCTTGTTTAGAATATTCTTTCCAGGCGATCGCCGAACCTTGAAAATACATTGCCAAAAATCCTTCCATTGCCAAATGTAAGGGCAAAATTCGCAGGCTATTTTTACTCTCACGTTTTGCCATGCGATGAAGTAAATCTATTTTGGTCGCGCCACAAGCAAACTTTTTCCCTTCGGTAATTAGTTGTCCTCCTGCTGCAGCAATGGGGTTACCATCATCACTCCAACTGAGAACTAAGCTATGGGGTACATAGGATATATATCGGCAATCTTTCTCGACGGAGACCACACTCAGATCGCTATCGTATTCGCGCTTAAAGAGACGTAGATCTGTTCTGGGTTGCTTTCGAATTAGGGGGACGAGCCGAACTGCACCCCAAGTTTGGGAGGGGGCAATTTCTAAGCCTTTGAGGGAGATGGTTTCGATTAAGGGGATTTTTTTAGCCACGAGGTCAGTTTATTGTTGACTTTCTAATTGGTAGGGATAAATGGTGGTTGCGATACTTGCTTCTAAACTAGCTATTTGAGCGATCGCTTTACTCGATAATTCATTACTAAAAGACGAAGGCTGTAAACCACTCTCATAACCATAATCAAAGACTTTGCGATCGCACTGATTCCAGATTTGGCCCGATCTTGGGGATAAGTTATTAATGATTTTGCATAGATTTAAGGTTAAAGATTCACTCGCATTGGGAATATCTGTATCTAGATCGGCTTCAAAAGATAGCAAATAGTATTCACCGTTTTCCCCTTCGATCAAACCATTGTGCAAGATGAGAACTCGATCTTTTAACTCATTGTTTAACAGGGTTAAGTCCTCTTGAGAGTGGATGACTATATCCAAATTGAGAAACCTGATCTCCATAACTTACCCCTGCAATAATTGTTTAACGCGATCGCCTAAATATTCCTCTAACTCGGCAAGTGTCCCTTTCCCTTCCGCAAACTTGGCAAACTCCAAAACAATCGGTAAATCCTCAGCCTCCCTAATCCCGACTGTCGGAATCAGCGGACTAAGACGCTTGAGATTATAGTTATCAGCATTAAATACTGGATTGAGATGAATAATTGAGACCTTGCTTTGAGGATCAAGTTTACCGCGATAGACCCGCAGCAATTCGGCAGTCGCCGCAGGCGGATCGTTATCCCAACCGTCAGAGATGATAATGACCAGATCTGGCTCGGAAGCTAGAGCAGATAACAGAGGATCGGCTAGATTCGTTTGCCCTCTGGGAGTTACCAACAAAGGATCGCTAACTGGTACTGTCCAAAAAGCCTGATACTCTTGCGCCGACTCAGCCAGAAGATAATTAACCGCCAAAGCTACCCCTAGGGGGCGACGACGTTTTTCCGATGAGCCAGAACTAGAATAACTGCGATCTAAAACCGCACAGACTCGACCAAACTTAATCGGCGATCGCCCTAAAATTGTCTTGATCCTCGTTTGAATTGCTTGCTCCAGTTCAGATCTTTTTTGCTCACGAGTTTTGATTGGCAACGAGAGAATATAGAGCGCTAATTTTGTCAGTGGTAAGCGGCGAGGATCGATCTCAACCTTAGTCCCTGCTTGTTCGCTACTCCCCTGCAATCGTAATTTTTCATGGGCTGTCATTTGTCCCTCAATTCCTGCTAAAAAGCGATCGCGAGGGATATTATGTTTAACAGCCAAACCTTCGGCAACAGTAAAGGGTAAGTTATAAATTGCCTTAGCACTATAATGTCCTGCCCGAAACTGCTCAAACAATTCCGAGGTAAAAGATTGATCCCAACGACGGAAAAGAAAGTTATTGAGTTCGGGTGCTAATTTAAAATGATTGTGAGTGGCGATCGCTTGAAGTTTTGAGCGATATTTAACCGCGTTGAATTCTAGGCGATCTTCACGGCTGTTTAGATAATGTTTGGCGATCGCTCTAGCCCGACGGTTGTTAATTCCTCTTCGACGAATTTGCAGCAATAATTTCCAGGCGCGATGAGGGGGCAAGTTGTGCAATGCAGAGGTGATCAGGTTATTTTCTTCTTCTCTGTCTTCAGCTTTAGTATCTTTGCCTGTGGCTAAGAGCTTCAGAATGATTTGGATCTGATTAAAATGATTGATTCCTGCTGCGAGAGTACGACAATAGAGACGGCGATAGTTACCCAGAATATAGTCATGCAAAAAATCCAGAGAGACTTTTTGACCATAAGCGTCATCATAAAATTCTCGCTGCCCTGTACAAGAAAGACAAGCATTGATAAACATCAATAAATCTTCTCTTGCTACTTCTTCCTCTGGTAATGCAAAATACATAGCCATTTTCAACCCATTTCATTCCTAATTCTTAATTCCTAACTCCCAATTCCTAATTCTTATAACCGTTCGGGGAAAGGCGGCACGACAAGCTAGAGCCTTTAACAAAAGAGGAGTTCGGAAGTCGCACCAAAGTCCCACAAACGGTTCTTCTAAGATAACAAGCTGGTTTGGCGATCGGTAATGGTTAAAAGATTTCATAATCAAGAGGTTAAAAATAAAAGTTCAAATAGCTTTGGCTATAGGGGGAATATTGGTATATTTGCTTTTGGTAACGAGTCCCTTGGCTTGAGCATTGGCATTGTAGATTTCATGAGGATTAGGCGATCGCTAATATATCGACTGATAACGGTAGTAAAAAATTTCCACATAATTCGTTTGGATAATAATTAAACTGAATCAAAACCACTTTTCTCCGAGGGAGTCTAGTAGCTTACGGAAGTTGGAGGAATCGAACCCCTACGACATCCTCTGCCGTACCACGGTTTTCAAGACCGCTTGCCATCCAGTTAGCGGCAACTTCCAAGGGGTGTCCGACGGGAGTTGAACCCGCTAATGACTTGTTTCACAAACAAGCGCCTCCACCACTTCGGCTTCGGACACCACGAAACATAAAGACATAAATCGCTAAATCATGTCTTTATATCAGTACCCTCGGTACAAAGGCGCATAGTTCCCCCATTCGAGGGCAAGCGCCGCATGTAGTCGAACCCACAAAATCTGGTTTCTAAGACCAGCACGTATGCCAGTTCCGTCACGAGGGCAGATATTTGGTACTCCTGGTGGGATTCGAACCCACAACGAACAAGGCTTAAACTTGCTGCCTCTGCCAATTGGGCTACAGGAGCATAGGT
>CALKUU010000281.1 GCA_937996665.1 uncultured Xenococcaceae cyanobacterium
TTCAGTGGCGGGAATTACTTCTACCCCTTCAATATTGAGGTTGATTTCTAGTTTGGGAACGTCAGCCAAGCACAGAAATAAACTAGCTTCGGGATGATGTTTTTTTAGTGAGGAAAATAAAACACGGGCGTAGGGAAAATAATTGTTAGAGCAAATGCTAAAGATAGCTCTTTTCCGCATGATGGCTTTGGGGGTGAATGAGGTAGTGCTAGCTATTACTGATTAAGGATTTTACCGTTAAATCGAACTTTGCATCCTAGTAATAGCAAAATTTTGTTAATTCTCACAACTGCTTACATATTTCGTTATCAGGTTCTAGATCAGAAAGTAATGCACATTATTTTGGGCGTTAACAAATTTAAGCAATATTAAATTAAAAGCAATATTAAATGCATTGATAGCAAATAAAAGGAAATAAAGTGAATGAAATATAGTTGAAAACTTACTGTTTAACCTTAGAAATCAAATCAGGAAAAAACTGGTGAAAATCTGCCTCTATCTCTTCAGAATTCATTTCTAACTCTGCCATAAAAGCATCGACCAAAAAATATTGACCATGGCGACTCGATAATCTTGCCTTGATGCCATGCAAAGTAGCTTCCACTCCAGACAAATAGTAATAAGACCCAAGCCAGTCATCCTGAATCATTCTGTGAACAATTTTTTGGACTCTGATTGGCATTAAATCTAGGGGTTCTAATAAAGAGGCATAAACTTCCTGAGTGAAACAGGCTAAATCAACCGAAGCATAAATTTGCCAATTTCTTGCTAAAAAATAATCATAAAAAACATCGATTAAAATCCCACTGTAGCGTCGGTGCTGAATATTTATTCTTCTTTTACCAAGCTCAAGCGAAAAGCCCCTGGCTTCAGACATGGGGATGAAAGCTTGACGATAAATTAATAGTGAAACAGACTTAATTAATAGTACAATATTAAGTATGAAGACCTACAAATTCAAATTATACAGACATAAAAGGAATAAATATTTGCACTATTCAATTAACGCTAGTGCATCTATCTATAACCACTGTATAGCGTTGCATAAACGCTACTACAAAATGTTTGATAAGCACTTGAATCAGTATCGTCTCATGAAGCATATAGCTAAGCTGAGAAAGCGTGTTAGATACTGGCAGCAGGTTGGTTCTCAAGCTGTACAGGATATAATTCAACGTATCCAGAAAGCTTATGATCTATTCTTTAAATATCATAAAAGAGGAACTAGACCGCCAGGGTTCAGAAAGCGTAGAAAGTATAAATCTTTCACTCTCAAACAAGCTGGATATAAATTTATCTCTGATAACAAAATCAGAATAGGCAAGCAAGTATTTAAGTTTTCTCTTAGTAGAAAGATTGAAGGAAAAGTTAAGACCTTAACTGTTAAAAGAAATAACTTAGGTGAATTGTTCTTGGTAGTTATCACTAATCATCAAGATGAAACCATCCCAAACATGACGGGTAAAAGCGCAGGCTGGGATTTTGGACTTAAGACATTTCTAACTAGTAGTGATGGGACGGCTATTCAATCCCCTTTATTCTTCAAGCAATTAAGAAACAAGTTAAAAGCTGCTAATCGTTCTCTATCTAGGAAGAAAAAAGGCTCTAAAAACTGGTATAGAGCCAAGGATCATCTAAATCGGGTCTATGAGCAAATATCTTATAAGCGTCGTGACTGGTTTTGGAAACTCTCTCATGAGTTAACAGATAGCTATGATGTGTTGATATTTGAGGACTTAAACCTCAAGGGAATGCAAAGACTATGGGGTAGAAAGATAAGTGATCTTGCATTTGCCACCTTCTTAGAAATCCTTGAGACTGTAGCCAACAACAAAGGGAAACTAGTCCACTATATTGATAGGTTCTACCCTAGTTCTAAGACCTGCTCTCATTGTGGACATATCAATCAAGATCTAACTCTTAAGGATAGATTCTGGGATTGTTCAAGTTGCCATACCAAGTTAGATAGAGATAAGAACGCAGCTATTAATATTCATAGGGTTGGGGCATCAACCCTTAAGCTAGACACCGTAAGACCATCTTTGATGGCTAGTGTTGCCTGAATTTAGAATCCCCTGGCTTTAGACATGGGGAGTATGTCAATGCGACGAACCACTTGATGGGAATCGGTAAAAGTATCAATTAGTAAATGGCACTCAAGCCCAGACCTAAAGCGACTAGCCAAGTTTGTTCTTTCTTTACTCTTCATAATATCTCCCAACAGATTACCCAAGCGATGTTCGCCATTTGATTGAGATAAAAAAAGATGGGCTAACCAATTCATTAATTAATTACCATGAGAACAAGTAGGGTAGATTTCAGCTCAAATTAAACTTGAATCAGATTAGAAAATTTACAAGACAAAAGTTATTCAGGAAAAAAAAATGAGCCTAAGCTCACCAATTAAAATATTTTTATGACCTGAAATTAACTATCTAAACCTTAGTCAAGATATCCCATCAAAGTAGACGCGTCATCAATTTCGTTAGAAGCCACAGGACGATTACCCATAATGACAACAGTGTCACTAATCTCTAATCCACTCAAAGCAATAGGACGGTTCCCAGAAATAGTTAGAGTACTACTAACTTCTACTGTGCCGCGAGTGATAGGGCGAGAAGAGCCAACTGAAGAATAAGTATCTACTACGTTTAAGTGGCTAGGCTCAATGGGTCTATTTTGAGGTAATCCTCTTTTTTGAGGAACTGATAAAGCAAGAGATTTAGTGTCGTTAGTACTCTCGGACTCAGTCGCTTTAGTTGCTGTGGCTTTAGTTGCAGGGGTAGCCTTAGCAGCGGTAGTTTTCTTTACGCCAGAACCAGTATTTTTTCCGTTAGCGCCGGTATTCTCCACAGTCATTAAGTTGTCTCCTTAGTTTGAGTAATATTTTAGGTGATAGAACGTAATACGGTATTAATGTAATTCCTTATAGTCTTGGTAAAGCCCAACGCTAATTTTGGTTGAGATAGTTGTGACCAAAAACAAAATTTTAATAATCTACTTTATTTTTTCTTAAACCATGACCTTACAATTTTGACACTCTATGGTTTTTGCAGCAACATTTTATGTATTTAGATTTAATTTCATTAACTTAACCAATCCTAATCAATTCAAGAGTAGTCATTGACTATCAATAGGAAGGTTCATTCTCTGTCGTCGAATTAATAACGACAACTCTTCGTAACGATAGTTACAAAACACAAACATTAGCTCTGGTAGCCTTTTACTACTAAAAGATTTGCCATAAACTTCATAAATTAAACAAATATTCAAGTGGGTTCGACACAAATTTTAATTGTAGAAAGCAATCCTCATCTACGTTCATTACTCGGATGGCACTTGCAGCAAGGTGGATATATTGTTAAGCAGTCAACCAATATACATCAAGGAAAGAAGGCTTTTGAGCAAATTAAACCGATTTTAGTAGTGGTAGATTCGGATCTCCCCAATGGAGAAGGTTTGGCGATGTGTAGTTGGCTTTGTTCTAATCAAAGACCTCTAATCTTGGCTCTTTCTGCTCGTTTGGGCGAACAGGACGTTGTTGCAGGACTTAAAGCTGGAGCTGACGATTATTTAACAAAGCCCTTTGGAATGCAAGAATTTTTAGCCAGAGTCGAAGCTTTAATTCGCCGACGTAAAGTTAATTCGGTACCCTTATATTTGGACTACAAAGATCTCAGAATTGATTTAGTTCAACGTCGAGTTATGATTCAGGGCGATTTTGTAGAACTCACTCCTCAAGAGTTTAGTTTGCTATATGTTTTAGCTCAGTCGGAAGGTAAGCCTTTAAGTAGAGCAGAATTACTGCACCGTGCCTGGCCAAATGAAATCGATAATCCTCGCACAGTAGATACACATGTGCTTTCTTTGCGAAAAAAAATAGAGTTAAAACCAAGACAACCTTATTTAATTCAAACAGTTCGCAATGTTGGCTACAGACTAAATCCTGATGTCATTGAGTTTAAAGATTCTAGTTTGACTAGCAATAAAATTGATATTGAAGAAAAAGACCGTTTAGAACCTTCTCACTATCCCAACATAGTTAGTTCTTCTGCTGGACAAAGCTCAGCATAAATTCACTAGTTGAGTATGATCAGAAAATCCTAGCCTAAACTTTTAGTAGATAAAAAAGCAAATAGTAATCGCAGTTAATATCTTGACTCGACTTAATAAACTCGAAACCACCTTGCTTTTAAGGTGGTTTTTAGCAATCAAACTAGAGAAGTAAGGATTAACGGAAAATACTGACTATTTTATATTTGCTTTAGGCTTTTCCAAATTTAGTATAGAAAAAATACTTAGTTTCCTTAAGTATTGACTCTTAAGTTAGTCGGTAGATATTGTTACCTATTAATTGGCTAATGTAGATTCCTCCATCTACTAACAGATAAATAAATTTAATTTATTCTATAAATCAAAAGCTATCGATAAGATGGCAATTAATAACTAGTTAATAACAAAAAGCTAGTTGATCGAAAATTTAAAAAATTAGATTTAATCTCTTTTTTTTGATTAAGGGCGAAGTCAATATTTAGTTTCTTTTCTTAATGTTACTAACCAAAATATATCCAAATATAGTTGAAACATAAAATATACAAATATTATGTTTATGGATATTTACTATTGTCCTTAATAGTTAACAAAGACAAACTGTAGTTAGTAACAGGCTACTTTTGCAATGAAAAACTATCAGTCTCAGGGAAAAACGCAGCAATCCACGATGGAAGCGATAGTTTCGGGAAGAGTTAAGGCTATAACGGCTATTATCGATAAAATTCGGTGTTCCCAAGATCTGAGTACAATTTTTCAGACAACGACTCAAGAATTACGTCGGTTATTAAAGAGCGATCGCCTGTTAGTTTATCAATTCAATTCTGATTGGAGTGGTCGAGTAGTTGCAGAGTCGGTCGGTAGTAAATGGATATCTCTACTCCAAAAGTCGGAGAGTCATGCTCACAATGGGGAACAATATCAGCAAGAAAATATTGTCAAAATAGATGATTATCTGCAACAAACTCAGGGAGGAAGATATCTCTACGGTCAAAAATTCTCGGTTGTGAATGATATTTACGGACAAGGATTTTCTGATTGCTACATTGAAACCCTAGAAAAATATCAAGCTAAAGCTTACATAATCGTCCCGATTTTCTATCAAGAAAAATTGTGGGGACTACTTTGTACTTATCAGAATGATCAACAACGGGTTTGGCAAGATTCAGAAACGAGTCTAATGATGTTAGTCTCTAGCCAATTAGGAATAGCAATACAGCAAGCAGGATATATAAAAAGACTGCGGAAAGAAGCCCAACGAAAAGAAATCCAAACGCAACAGTCGGATGCGATCGCTCATATTCTCTACAAAATCAGTCATATTTACGACATTGACGAAATCTTTAGCATCATTACTCAGGAATTGCGCCAGGTTTTACAGAGCGATCGCTTTGTTGTGTATCAATTTAATCCTGACTGGAGTGGTCAAGTAGTTGCCGAATCGGTGGGAGAGGGGTGGATCTCTTTGCTAACTAATCAAGCAAACAATGAACTTCGGCTTGAAGAACAAGTTCAGATGGATCACAATGTTATTTCAGATTGGGCAAGCACATACCAAGAAGAAATTTTTGGGACTGATAGTTTTCTCCAACAAACGAAAGGAGGAAGATATTCTTTTGGCAAAAAATTCTCAGTTGTCAATGATATTTATGAGCAAGGATTTCCCGATTGCTATCTTGAGGCATTAGAGAGAAATCAATCTAGAGCCTATATAATTGTGCCAATTTTCCAGGAGCAAAAACTCTGGGGATTGTTGGGCACTTATCAAAATAGTGGCAAGCGAATTTGGAAAGAAACAGAAATTGACTTGATGATGCAGGTTGCTAATCAATCTGCTATTGCTCTAAAACAAGCAAAATATGTTGAGCAACTGAAACAACAAACTCAAACAGCGGTATTTAATGCCGAACGGTCTAAGGCAATAGCTCAGATCCTTTATCAAATTCGTCATACCTACGAAATTGATACCATTTTTAAAATAATTACCCAGGAGATGCGCCAGACATTAAAAGCTGATCGCTGTTTGCTATATCAATTTAATGAAGATTGGACGGGTCAAATCGTTGCGGAATCCGTGGGAGATGGCTGGAGTTCTTTGCTTGCTCGGCAAAATAAAACTCAGGTTTCCTCTGAACAAGATGCGCAAATAGATGCAGATAAGGCTAGGGCTTGGTCTGCCGAGAAAGATGACGACATTTTTCAAGTTGATGATTGTCTCAGAAAGGCAAAGGGAGGAACATATGTTTTTGGTAAAAAATTCTCAGTTGTTAATGATATCTATAAAGCGGGCTTTCCCGATTGTTATATCGAGGCATTAGAAAGGAATCAAGCTAGAGCCTACATAATCATTCCAATTTTTCATCAAGAAAAACTTTGGGGATTTCTCAGTACCTATCAAAATGATGCTCCCAGAATTTGGCAAGATTCGGAAATCGATTTGATGATCGAGGTTGCGAACCAATCAGCGATCGCGATCAAGCAAGCAGAATATGTAGCGCAACTTAAACAACAAACTCAATTAGCCGTATCTGCTGCTGATCGCTCTAAAGCAGTAGCCCATATCCTCTACAAAATACGTCATGCTTACGATATTAACGAAATATTCAAAATAATTACCCAAGAGATGCGTCGAGCTTTACAGAGCGATCGCTTTGTAGTCTATCAGTTTAATCCTGACTGGAGTGGTCAAGTAGTCGCCGAATCAGTTGGCAGTGGTTGGACTTCTTTGCTGGTCGAACAAGCACAGGATGAAGTTCTTCGGAGTAATCGAACCGATAGCGATCGTTGTCTGCTGCGCGATTGGTTCAAATTGGAACAAGAAGATATTTTTGGGGCCGATAGTTTTCTCCAAGAAACCCAAGGCGGAAGATATTCTTTTGGCAAAAAATTCTCGGTCGTCAATGATATTTACGATCAAGGATTTCCCGACTGTTATTTGCAAGCACTCGAAAAAACTCAAGCCAAAGCCTATATAGTCGTACCCATTTTTCAGGGTGAAAACCTCTGGGGATTGCTCGGTACTTATCAAAATGATGGTCAGCGAATTTGGCAAGATTCAGAAGTGGAATTAATGATGCAGGTTGCCGATCAATCAGCGATCGCTCTGAAACAGGCAGAATATTTAGAGGAATTAAAACATCAGTCAGAAACAATTAAACATGCTTTTGACGAGCTTCAATTAACTCAAGATCAGTTAATTAAACAAGAAAAATTATCGGCATTAGGACAATTAGTTGCAGGAATTGCCCACGAAATCAACACGCCTTTAGGTGCAATCCGAGCTTCAGCAGGAGACAATACTAGGTCTTTAGTAGCTGCAATAGATGAATTACCCAAGTTATACGAACATCTCACTTCAGATGATCAAGATATTTTCTTCAAGCTACTTGACTGCGTGATCTCTAGCAAACCTCTCTATTCTTCTAGGGAGAAACGACCTCTCAAACGCAAAATCAAAGAACAGCTCGCAGAGTACGAGATTAAAAATGCTAGACAAATCGCTGATGTTTTAATTGATATTGGCGTCTATACCGAAGTTGATGATTATCTATCTTTACTCCAACACTCAAAAGTAGATTGGATTTTAGACCTGGTATATAACCTGTCTTGTTTGATGGGAAATAATCGCACCATTATTACTTCAGTAGAAAAAGCTGCCAAAGTTGTTTTTGCCCTTAAGAATTATGCTCGTTTTGATCATTTTGGCAACAAACAATTAGTCTCAGTCACAGACGGATTAGAAACCGTATTGGCGATTTATCACAATCATTTGAAACATAGCATTGAAGTCTTTCGCCACTATGAAGATCTACCAGAAATATGGTGTTATCCTGATGAGCTGATGCAAGTGTGGACTAACTTAATTCACAATGGTATTCAGTCGATGGAAGATGGTGGACAATTGACAGTGAAAACTTCCAAAGAAGATAACGGCATCAAAGTAGAAATTAGCGATTCTGGAAGCGGGATACCAAAGGACATTCAAGAGCGAATATTTGAGCCATTCTTTACCACTAAGCCAACAGGAGAAGGCAGTGGATTGGGTTTACATATCTCTCAAAAAATAATTGACAAGCATAAGGGGTTTATTGTCGTTAATAGCGAGCCAGGACATACTAGATTCAGCATTTGGCTACCGCTTGCAACTGATGAACATTAACCATTAACTATTAACCACTAACCAATAACCACCAACTAATTATCATGTCCGAATCTGCGATTATCTGTGTTGATGATGAAGTAGTCATTTTAGATAGTTTAAAAAAACAACTCAAACGTAAGTTTGGCGATCAATTTATTTATGAAATTGCTGAAAGTGCTGAAGAGGCTTGGGAAATCATTGAAGAATTAAGGGAAGAAAACATCAATATTATTGCGATCGTCTCTGATTGGCTAATGCCAGGAACAAAAGGAGATGAATTTTTAATTCAAATTCATCAACGCTTCCCAGAGATTGTCAAAGTCATGCTAACTGGACAAGCCGATCAGGATGCGATCAGCCGAGCCAGAAAAGAGGCTAATCTTCATGCCTGTCTATATAAACCTTGGACGGAAGAAGAACTAGTCAAGGTTATTAGAGAAGCGATCTCTTAACAAAATTATCGAGAAACAAAAACATGATCAACAGAGCAGCAATTATTTGTGTTGACGATGAGCAAATTATTCTCAGTAGTCTAGAAAAACAGTTAAAGCGTAATCTTGGTCAAGATTATGATATCGAGCTAGCATCTAGTGGAAAAGAAGCACTGTCTTTATGTGCCGAATTAAAGGCAGAGGGAACAGATATTGCGCTGGTTATTTCTGATCAAACAATGCCAGGAATGTCTGGCGACGAAATGCTAGTCAATCTTCATGCTACTTATCCTAAGACGCTAAAAATTCTTTTGACTGGTCAGGCAAATGTTGATTCTGTTGGCAATTTAGTTAATGCTGCTGCTCTTTATCGTTATATTCCTAAGCCTTGGGATGAAACCGATCTAATATTGACTGTCAAAGAGGCTGTGCGCAGTTATGGCAAAGAATTAAAGCTAGCAGAGCAAAATGTAGAATTAAAGCAAGTTAATAATCAATGCCAAATCGCTAATTTAAAATTATCGGAATCGAATCAAAAACTAGCTAAATCTCTTAAATTATTGTTGGCAGTTTTTGAAACGTCTGGCGATGGCATTCTGGTTTTGGACAGTCAGGGCGAAGTCGTTATTTTTAATAAAAAATTTACTTCGCTTTGGGAAATTGATTCAATTTTGATAACAGGAAATATCGAAAAGATCTTAGATTTAATGTCAGGGCATCTTCAAGAACCATCTGTTTTAGATTTAAGAGATCAAAAATTTAAGCTCTGTTCTCTAGAAAATAAGCTTTTTACTTTAAATAATGGCACAATCGTTGAATCTTATTTCCAAGCTCAAAAGTTAGATAGCAAGCTAGTTGGCAAAGTCTTAGGCTTTAGAGATGTTACAGCCAGAGAACAGGAAAAAATAATCGCAAATCGTCGATCTCAACACGACACATTAACCGAGTTACCTAAACGAAGTATTTTAATTTGCCAAACAACTGAGGCAATTAGCAAAGCTGAAGCCGAAAATCATCTTCTTGCAATAATGTTTGTCAATCTAAATCGATTTAGATCAATCAATGATTCTTTTGGTCATCAGGTAGGGGATGTACTCTTAAAGCTTGTCGTTAAGAGGCTAAAAGAATGTGTTCGAGGTGAAGAGCTTATTGCCCGTTGGGGAAATGATGAATTTACTTTATTGTTGCCCAAAGTTCAAGATTCTAGCGAGGTTACAGAGATTGCTAAGAAAATTTTAGAGGGCTTAAAATCGCCATTTAAAATTGAAAATCAAACCATTCACGTAAATATCAACATTGGGATTGCCACCTATCCTCAAGATGGCACAGATGCGGAAACTTTATTGAAAAATGCTGACGTGGCTTTGTCTCAAGCACAACAACTTGGCAACAGTAACTACCAGTATTACGATCCGACTTTTTCCTCTCAAGCCCATAAATTATTAACCTTAGAAAATCTACTCCACTTAGCATTAGAAAGGAATGAATTTATTCTCCATTATCAACCTATCGTCAATGTGAGAACGGGGAAAATTGCCAAAATGGAAGCTCTTATTCGCTGGCAAAGTAAGCAGTTGGGCTTGGTCTCTCCCTATGTTTTTATTCCTTTGGCAGAAAAAAATGGTTCGATTATCCCTATCGGTGAATGGGTTCTCAAAACTGCCTGTGCTCAAAACAAGCTTTGGCAAGACAAGGGATTAGATCCGATTAGTATTTCGGTTAATTTATCTATGTGCCAATTTGAAAAGCCAGATTTAGTAGCCAACATTGCAACTATTCTAGAGCAGACTAAATTACAACCAGATTATTTAGAATTAGAGATCACAGAAGGCGTGACGATGAAGAATATAAAGTCTGCGAAGGCGATTCTTAAGCAACTTAATGAGATGGGTATTTCTTTAGCGATGGATGATTTTGGCACGGGCTATTCGTCATTAGGATATCTTCGACAATTTCCTTTCCAAACTCTGAAAATAGATCGCTCGTTTGTCAAAGATTTAAATTCTAATCCTCAGGATCTAGCGATTGTTAATACCGTAATTACTCTTGGCAAAGGTCTAAATATAAATGTTGTCGCCGAGGGAGTAGAAACCGAAGAATTGCGAGATTTACTGCAAAATCTTGGTTGTGAATATATACAGGGTTACTTGTACAGTAGACCTTTACCCGCTCAAGAAGCTACTGAATTACTCCAAAAGTATCAATAAACCAGGGTCTATTTTGAAGGGAATCAATCTTCTGAACAGACAATTTGATTGAGCTTAATCTGCTTCAGGCGATCGCTAATAAGAAGTTGATAACAATTGTCGTTTTTAAACAAGAAAAATGATCTTGAAACGAAAAAACTCCTTATGATATTGTCATCTTTCGAATAGAACATGATGGAATCTCAACAAGTTTTGAATTTTTGGTTTGGTAAACCAGAAGATCCAGATTATGGAAAACCCCGTAAATCCTGGTTTGTCAAAAGCGATGAATTTGATCGACAAATCAAATCTCAATTCCAAAATCTCTATAAGCAAGCCGCAGCAAATGAATTGACAACCTGGCGAGAAAAACCACTAAGCTGTTTGGCATTAATTATTCTTCTAGATCAATTTCCTCGTAATATGTTTCGCAATTCTCCTCAAGCCTTTGCCACCGATGCTCAAGCGAAAACCTATGCACAAGGAGCACTTAAAGAAAAATTTGATACTCAATTACTGCCCATTCAACGTTGGTTTATCTATCTTCCCTTTGAACATAGTGAAAATTTAGTAGACCAGGAAAGATCAATTAAATTATTTGAAAATTTACAGTCTCATCTAAATAGTCAAAACTCAATCGAATACGCTTATCGACATCGAGACATTATTCAAAGATTTGGCAGATTTCCCCACCGCAATCAAATATTAGGCAGGCAAAGTACTCCCGCAGAACTAGAATTTTTACAGCAACCTGGTTCTGGATTTTAAGTTAAGAACATAAATTTTGGTTGACTATAGATGCTTCTCAATTAAATCTATAATTGCTTTTTCTTGAAAACCTTGAGCTAGATTTTTTAACTCTGTAGCTAAGGGTGCATATTGCGAATCTAATTCCTCTAGGTAATTAGCGCGATCGCGAATTTTACGCATACTACCTAGCATGGCTAATTCGTATAGAGTTTCCAGCTCTTCTGCTGGTGGCATTACTAAAGGTTTCAGATTACTGGAATCAGAAGTGTTTGCCGACAAATTTGCTGGTTCATCGCACAGCCACTCCAAGTTCAAGAGCTGAGCAATTACAGTTAGTAACTTAATCTCGTTAATTGGCTTTGGTAAAAAGTGATTGCAACCAACGTCAATACTTTTCTGTTTTTCCGCAACAGTAACACTAGCAGAAATCGCAATAATAGGCACATTGACAAGTTCAGGAATTGTACGTATTTCTGTAACTGCTTCAAAACCGTTTTTATTGGGCATAACAATATCGGTGAGAATGCAATCAGGATTAGTTTGTTGCGCCAAATCGATCGCTTGTTGTCCATCCTCTCCCAGAATTATCTCGAAGCCCAAAGGCGATAACATATTCTTAAGTAATTGTCGGTTTTCCAGCTTATCATCTACCACAAGCAGCTTGCGCTGTTCGCCTTTATAACCAAGGATATTTTTTTGTTGAACCAGTTGTTTGCTGTTTTTAACTGAATCGATAACGGGAAGAACTATTTCAAACCAAAAAGTTGAACCTTTCCCCAGCTCGCTTTG
>CALKUU010000282.1 GCA_937996665.1 uncultured Xenococcaceae cyanobacterium
CTAAAAGTATTACCCCTAATGGCGATCGCAACTTCCATTGCCATTATTCCTTTTAATGTTGTTAAGCTATTTACCCCCAAACAGCCCAGCCAGATTTTAGAGCGGAGTACTACACTCTTGGAAGATCAAAAATATGAGCAAGCCTTAAAAACTTTAGACAGCTTAACCGAAGCCAAACTCAAACATTCTGATCAGAGAGAAGGTCTAGCTTTGACCTATAATCTCAGGGGGAAAGCGCAGTTAAAGCTGCACAAATACGTTCAAGCTTTAGGTACATACCAAAAAGCGCTGCAACACAATCCAGAAAGTGTGTCGGCAAAACAGGGTCTAGGTCTAGCTTTAGCAGCTCTAGGACAAAAAGAAGAAGCAAATAAAATCTTCGAAAGTATTTTACAGCAGTCCAATATTTCACCAGAAGAAAGAGGTATTACTTGGTGGTATTGGGGTAAAAATTTCTGTGAACATGGCAATAATCCTTTAGCTAGCTATTCTTTTAAAAAAGCGCTAGAGTTCCCGACTGGATTTGAATCAGAAATTAATTCAGCACTCAAAGAATGTGGCGACTAGCAATTTATCTGAACTACTTGCACATAGTTAAATGCTTGCACATAGTTAAATGCTTGAAGTCAAAAAATGCTTATGAGCAAGTATTTATTCCGATTCTTTAGTCCATGCTTCCAAAAGCTCTTGATGCCAATATTTACGAGGTAAAATCATAACCTCATTAGTAAAGCCTGGGGCAATTAACAAGGGGAACCAATTAGATTGCAGATTTTCTGTGGGTAGGTGGTGACGATAGACAATCGTACTTGCAAAATAAACTGTTTGATTTCTAGAGATCGAGCTAGGAACTCTAATTTTAAGCGAACGACTATACTCATTAGTAATCGCTGCGGCAATTGGTTTTAAATCTAATACTTCGGGATGCTCAATACGCTTACCTTTTAACTCGTAAAGTTCCCAGGCAATTCGCCCCAGTTCTGACAAATTATCATTGACAACCAGAATAGGGCTATAAACCAAAGAAGCATAAAGATCTTTCTTGCCTGGTTTAAATAAGTCACTATTTCCCTGTACTAGATAACCCCAAACTACACTGCCTTTTTTCAGCAACAAGAATTTATAGCGACACTTAAGATATAAGCGAACAATCGGGTTTCTAACTAATTTTTTTTGATTTTGAATTCTCTGAAAGATCAATAAACTTAAGATTTGCAAAATGGGAATGATAATTACATAACCCAAACGATCTCGAGAAAAACATGAATTTTCTTTATTAAATTTTTCTTGAGTTTTTAAAAGAAGATAGGCAACGTCCATTTCATTTTTTTATTTGCGTAAATTTACCAAGATAAAGACCTTGGAAATCAAAGAGCAAAAGGTTTTCTCGATTTTTCCTGGTTTTGCAACTTCCTTTAATAGTTATGGTTTTATCCCCCAACTTATCCATCTTTATTGTGCCCAGAAGTTTCTATAATAAAACGTCCCTGATTAAATCTTTGAATTAGATACTGTTATGCACCATAAAGCTATGCAACATAAAGCAAAAGCAAGCTGGCTTAAATCTCTCTTGGGGTGCTATCTCAGCCTATTTTTCTACCAAGCTCCGATCGCTTCAGCTCAGCTCGAAACAAACGATCCGCAAACAGAAATAGAGTGCGAGCTATTAGTTGTTGGTGGTGGTTTATCAGGTGCAGCAGCAACAGAAGAAGCTTTACTAGAGGGAAAAACAGTTTGTTTAACCGAAATTACCGATTGGGTTGGCGGACAGATATCTTCTCAGGGAACATCCGCTTTGGATGAGCGAACAACTCAAAGAGCGCAACTTTTTTATCCCCGTGGTTATCTTAACCTCAGAAAAAGAATCGAAAAATTCTATGGCAGGCTCAATCCAGGTGAATGCTGGGTAAGTGTGTCTTGCTTTTTGCCCAAAGATGCTCACGAAATTCTCTTGCAACAACTCAAGGATGCAGAATCTAAAGGCGAGGGTAAACTACATTGGCTGCCAAATACAGTCATTAAAGACTTAGAGATTGAAGATAACATTATTCAAAGTGCGATCGCGATTTCTCATCAACCTCAGCCCAACAAACCACAACTCAATACTTATCCTCTTTCGCGGATTATTGAAGATGCCTATACCCCCGCAGACTCGGCATTACTCAAAAAAGAAGTTATTAGCTTAGTTCCTCCTGAGCAAAATAGCGATCAGACTAAACCCAATTGGTATGTTATCGAAGCCACCGAAACTGGCGAGCTAGTTGCCCTAGCCGATGTTCCTTATAAGTTGGGAGTTGACCCCTTATCTTCTCTAGAGCCTTCCGCTTCAAGCACCGAGCCAGACCCCTATTGCACCCAAGGCTTTACTTACACTTTTGCCATGGAGGCGACAGAAACGGCACAAGAACACAAAATGCCGCCTTTCTATCTCAAGCACCACCAATACTATAGTTACGAGCTAGAAAGATTAGCCGATTTCAATTTAGTTTTTACCTACCGCAGAATTTGGAGTCCAGAAAGTGGCGAGAAAGAAACCTTTAGAGGGGTAAACTTTAGTGCGCCAACTCCAGGGGATATTTCGATGCAAAATTGGACTTGGGGTAATGACTATCGTCCAGGTACAAGCAAAGATAATCTGATTTATACTCACAGCCAACTAAAATCCCTAGGTCAGTTAGAACCAGGTAAATGGCTCGGCGGTCTCAGAGCTGAAACTCTGCGCAAAGGGGAAGAACATGCCTTGGGCTATTTTTTCTGGCTAGTAGCAGGAACGACTGATTCCCAGTTGGGATCTGGGGTTAAGAAGCCTCAACCCAATAATAAATTTGTCAAAGGTTTAGATTCACCGATGGGTACAGCCCATGGTTTATCGAAGTATCCCTATATTCGCGAAGCACGTCGTATCATTGGCAGAACTTATCCTGGTTATTCCCAAGGTTTCACAATTAATGAGATCGATATTTCCCGTCGCAACTATCGCGACGAATACTATCAAAAGAACTTAGATGAAACTACCTACCGCCAATTGTGGACGGTAATCGATGGCTTGGAAGCAGTAGGAAATAAGGATATAGCGATCGAAGATATCGTCCGTCGCACCCGCTCGACGATTTATCCTGACTCGGTGGGAATTGGGCACTATGCGATCGATTTTCACCCTTGCTTAAACGATTATCCTGCTGAGAAAGCGGGTAATACCGAAAGAGAAGGCGAAAGAAGAGGTGCAGGACAAGCATTTCCGTTTCAAATTCCTTTGCGATCGATGATTCCGCAGAAAATAGATAATATGCTGGTTGCGGGCAAGAGTATTGCTACTAGTCATATCGCCTCGGCTGCCTATCGGGTTCACTCTTTTGAATGGTCTTCGGGAACAGCAGCAGGTGCGATCGCGGCTTATGCTCTGGATAACGAGATGATGCCTTTTGAGTTAATCGATCAATCTTATATCAAGGAAAAAGAGCTTCAGTCTCTGCAACGTCAACTCAACGAGCAAGGTAACCCCACAGCTTTTCCTGATACTTCGGTGTTTAATCAAGATTGGGAAGATTGGAATTAAGCAAAATTAAGCGATGTTAGTTGTTGAAACTATATCCTATCAACAAGATAAATAAAGCCTTAATATTTTTAGCGTTCAATTTTATCCAATTCGTATACATCAATAGAAGATGACATTGTTACTAACTGAATAATAGCAGTTGTCGATTTATGGTATTCATCTTCTATAAACTCAAATTGAATCGCATCAGGATAACCTTGATTATTGATCAATGCCCAACTCCATCCAATAAAATCACCAATGACCTTACACCAAGGTTCTTCTTCAGAGACAGACATAAGTTTTTGCTCAGAATTTGGTTTAAATTTTCCAGGAACTATTTCTATTGTTGAGTCTTCTGACACTGCTTTAACAGTAAAAGATTTACGTTCAAAATTGAGAACTATAGCTCCTAAATAACCAGGCTCATCTGAATCATATAAATCATGAGCTTCTAAATAACTTAGTTCTTCTGAATCATATAAATCATACATATACTCAACAGACGAAAGATGGTCAATTTCATCGCTATCATTACGCGCTTTAGACATTTGCTTGAGAAACTTCAATGTCTGTTCTTCCTGAATAAATATCTGTTCTGTCATGATTAATTCTATTTATCTTTAAATTAGGGCATATGGGTAACTGCGAGAATATAGACAAGATCTGAAGCAATTGATGTCTAAATCTCGATTGTAAATACAAAATGCGATCGCCAATTAAACCATTCCAGCTCTAGCAATCCACCCCAAAAACGCGCTCACTACCCCAGCAATAATCACAAAAGCAGTTTGTCGCCAATTTTTTAACTCCCCAAACTTCTCCGTTATTTCAGGAATCTTAATCGCAGAAGCCTCAACATTAGATAACCTCTTTTCAAGACCTCTAATCTCAACATGGAGAGCCTTAACATCTCCTTTGACATCGCTAATATCTTGTTTGAGTTCAGCTTTGGTTTCGATGATTTCTTGCTTTAGTTCGACTTTAGTATTATCAAGTTTGCGGTCTAACTGATTGAAGCGATCGTTAATCAGATTAGTAATCGCAGTTAGATCAGAATTTTGTTTACTCTGTTTTGTTGCCATTGCTATAATCAAAGTCAAATTAAAATTTTTACTTGGGAGCTTGTACAAAGATTGCCGTCTTTAAGCTCCCAATTTACTTATATTGTAGGGCTAATTTTTGGCGTAAGTCTAACTCGACTTACTAATCACCGTAAATTTGCGTTGTTCAAATATGGCAACCTACCCCACTTTCCCTAACTATTAATTACCAATGCCGAACCATTGCCATCTTTAGTAACCTCAATTCTGGTCTGAAAAGCCTCCTTAAATTGAGGCATGTGAGTAACAGCTAAAATACAGGCAAAATCTGAAGCGATCGCATTAATCGAAGCAATCAACCGATTACAACCCTCCGCATCCTGAGTTCCAAAACCCTCATCGACAATCAACATCTGCAAAGAAGTCCCAGATCGCATTGCCAAA
>CALKUU010000283.1 GCA_937996665.1 uncultured Xenococcaceae cyanobacterium
GATCGCAACCTAATCATAGTGATATTTGCATGACAAAATTATGATCTCGTTGTTAGTTACTTTGTAGACTAGACGGTGTTCTTGGTTAATTCTTCTCGACCAATAACCGCTAAGATCATGCCTTAGCGCTTCAGGTTTTCCCAATCCTTGAAAAGGTCTGCGGTCTATATCTCTAATTAGCTCGATTATTTTGCGATGTAGTTTTTTATCGAGTTTGAGCCATTCGTTAAAATCAGTAAATGCAGAAGATTCAAAGACTATTTTTCTCCTCATTGCAAGTCTTTTAAGTCAACTCCGATTAAGTTAGTGCCATTTTCAATATTAGTCTTAGCTTTCATTAATCTTTCTCGATTGGCTTGGGATTTAAGTAAATAGGCGGTTTCGTCTACTTCGTAAATGATAATTTCGATATCTTTGTCTTTGTAAGTCTCTTTCAAGCCAGCTATAAATTTTTCGTCTAAATCATTGGCTTTTAATCTATATGAGCTTTGCATAACGATTTTGGATCAATATAGTTGTTGGTTTTTGTTTTATCCTAATCAATATTCATCTCAATATGTTTTTTCTTACTGATCTCAAGTGCGATCGCTTTGTTGCTGAAGAGAAGGGCGATCGCTAATAAGACTTTTTAGTTCTTTTATCTCTGTATTTTGTTTCGTTGCCATAGATGTAATATCAATTCAGTCTAAATTTAGGATCTATTTTTCCCAATTGTATTATCTGAATGTGGTTTTCAAGCGATCGCTGTGTTGCTGTTGAGGAGGGCGATCACTCTTGATTTGCTCAAGTCAATATTTATCAACTAATCCTTAGTCCGAATCTTCGTTTGACTGCTGATCTTCTAATTTACTCAGTCTGGTGTAGATATCTCTTAGGGACATTTGCACATCTAAAACGTCTCCTGCTTGGGTGATACTATATCCAATTAGTTGTTGAATCCTACGATCTTGTTCTTTGCCCTGCTCGATCATGTCTTTAATTTCCTCAGATTGTTTAATCTGAGTCTCTTGCTGTTTAATTTGAGTTTCTTGTAGCTCTCTTTGAACAGTTAACATTGTCTCTAGAGTTTTTTGAATTTCTTCAAAAGTCATTTGATTCTGTGTTTAGGTGTTGCTTTTAATTATATATGTCGGACTTTATGGGAGATCGCTCTGTTGAAGTGGAGAATGGCAATCTGACTCTATCACAGATATTTTTTTTTGATGTAGGAGCTAAATTCTTTGAACATTATAGAGCTAATATGCTTAATTGTTATCCCCAACCACAATAGGTGATACCATCCGAGTGCTGCTGTAGGAGAAGCCCAATTTTCAGTAATCATTTCTCTGCTGATTGAAGTTTGATCACCCAAGGCAAGACTAATCAAAGTTAAAAATACACTTAGTGCAGCAAAAGGTGATACTAAATAGACACCAAAGAATATTAATGTGGGTAAACCCAATATCGCAGGTAAGAGCCAAAATATAATGGCAAATTTTATTTTGTCCTTTCTACTTTCTTGGAATAGATAGATGCCATTGAACGGTAGCTGAAAAACAAAGAAAAAACCTGTAGTAGTGAGCATACTTAAAAGAAAATTCATTGCTACTCCATCTTCTTTTAGGTACTCGTAAAAAGCCATTTCGGGAATAGAAAAATTACTTCCTATTATTTCACCACTTATATTTCTGCCAATTTCTCCATAGTGCATACAGCTCGACTGAATCAGGCTAATCACAACAAAAACGAACAATGTGATTTTATCTTTGTAAAGAAAATGTTTAATCATCAAAGGGGATTTGTGTAAGTAATTTTAACTATCAACAAATTTATAATTTTATCTTCTTTTATTTATCAAATTGGGAAATAAAATTGTATCTATATGAATTTATCTACTTTTTTCTAGGAAACTTTTAATTATTTGAAAGTTGTTTGTTCCCTCGTCAATATTAAAAAAATAATCAACAGGGTATTCATCGTCTGAATCAAATACTAGAATAATCCGTCCACTATTTAATTTATCTTTATCATCCATATCCAGTGTGAATTGCTTAATTCTTTCTAATTTATATTCTCTCTTAATATTCTTAAGAAATATTCTTTTGCCTAAAATTGATAAAGTTCGATTTTCTAAATTAATTTCATAAACGTTGATAATGGACTCGGTAACAATACAGGAAAATAATCCATAAATGAACAATGATGGTGTTCCAATAAATATTCCAACAAATAAAAAATCGCCCCCCCTTATTTTTAATTCTAGTAATAAAGTTTGCTGAGTTAGCTTCCCTCTTATAAAATCATCTAGCTGATTTTCTTGATTTGGGTTATTGAACCAATTCAAAGGATTAAAATTACGAAAAAGAACTAGTGAGAAAGGATTACTGGGGTAAAAAAAAGTTGTTTGATACCTATTTACATGAAAATATGGTGGATTTGGATTTGCTTTGATTATAATTCTCCCATCACGAGAAGCAAATGAATGTCTGGCAATTTTTTTGACATTTTTAATATCTAATTTAGTTAGATTAGAATTTAGTATAGATTTTTCTTTCAATAGACAGTGAATAGGTTTAAATAAATTTCTTTGACAAGTTAATGAAGAATTAATAGGACTTAAATACAGACTCCAATAAAGAAGAGAAGTACATGCACAAAGTACTATTGAATTAATAATAAAAGAAGCAACAGGATATGAGATAAACTTTAATTTTGTTTTGCTGTTTTCAATGAATTTAATCATAGTAAGCTTTAACTATAAAAATGAATTTTCTTCTGTCCTGAAACTTTGAGGTAAGAGTTGCTATTTACGCATAAAAAATCCTCCTAAAAACTAGGAGGATTTAAAAATAATTTAAGTCTTAACTTAAGCAGAAACTAATTCTTTTTCAGACTTAGATAACTCATTCAACAACGCGCTGACATTAGCCTTCGCATCGCCAAATAACATCTGGTTGTTATCCATATAGAACAAAGGATTATCAACCCCTGCATAACCAATACCCAAACTACGCTTCATTACGACAACGTTATTCGCATTCCAAACTTCCATTACAGGCATACCAGCGATCGGGCTAGTAGGGTCATCTAATGCGCTGGGGTTAACAGTGTCATTCGCACCGATAACCAAAACCACATCAGTTTCAGAAAGATCATCATTGATTTCGTCCATCTCTAAAACGATGTCATAAGGTACATTAGCCTCTGCCAAAAGTACATTCATATGTCCAGGCATTCTTCCCGCTACAGGGTGAATTCCAAAACGAACATCTTTGCCACGCTTGCGGAGAATTTTAGTGATGTCGGAAACAGAGTGTTGTGCTTGAGCAACTGCCATCCCGTAACCAGGAACGATAACCACGCTTTTCGCATCATCAAGCAACTCAGCAACTTCTTCTACATTAGTAGCAGTCGCTTCGCCCATGGGTTTAGCTTCGCCCTTAGGAGCAGCAGCCCCAGAACCTTCACCAAAACCACCCAGGATAACACTTAAAAAAGAACGGTTCATCGCTTCACACATGATGTAGCTAAGAATTGCTCCACTACTACCAACCAAGGCACCAGTTACGATTAGTACATCATTAGAAAGCATAAATCCAGCCGCCGCAGCAGCCCAACCCGAATAGCTGTTAAGCATCGAGATAACTACAGGCATGTCCGCGCCACCAATACCCATTACGAGTAGGAAGCCAAGCACACAAGCCAAACCAGTCATAATTAACAAAGGCTGTAGACCTTCGGTGGTAGTCATAAATTGATAGCCAAGGTATACCGAACCGACTAGCAAAGCAATGTTAATTAAGTGGCGAGCAGGAAGCATGAGGGGCTTGCTGCCAAAAGAACCGTTTAATTTACCGAAAGCGACAACCGAACCAGCAAAAGTTACTGCCCCGATGAAGATGCCGATATAGATTTCTAGTTCATGGATAGTTGCTTCAACACCAGTTAAGCCGTTTTCTGGTTGCAGAAAAGTGGCTAAACCAACGAGAACAGCCGCTAACCCAACGAAGCTGTGCAAAATCGCAACCAGCTCAGGCATTGCAGTCATGGCAACTCTTGCCGCCAAAATTGAGCCGATAATTGCGCCAGGAACGATCGCCCCGATCAAAACTCCGTAGCCATTTACCGCAGCACTCAAAGCAGTCGCCAAAAAGGCGATCGCCATCCCAATAATTCCGAAAGTATTACCCTGACGGGCAGTTTCCTGGTTTGATAGTCCTCCCAGGCTGAGGATAAAAAGGGCACTAGCTGCTATATAAGCAACTGCCACAAGATTATTAGACATATATTTGTTGATTGTTAATGGTTAATTGTTGATTGGAATATTATTTCTGGAACATTTTGAGCATCCGTTGAGTAACGAGGAAGCCACCAGAGATGTTAATTGTGCCGACCAAAATAGCGATCGCTCCGAGAATTACCGAAGGGGAAGTAATTTCGCCTGAAATTTGCAACATCCCACCGAGAATGATAATCCCACTGATAGCGTTAGTAACACTCATCAAAGGAGTATGCAAAGCAGGAGAAACATTCCAAATGACCTGATAGCCAATAAAACAAGCCAAAACAAACACAGTGAAGTGAGACAAGAAAGAAGTCGGCGCACCGATCCCAATTCCTAGTAGAGCTAGACCAGCTACAATCACCCATAACATACCATTTCCAGATTTTTTCTCTTCCTTGGCTACTGGGGTAACTACCGCTTTAGGCTTAGGAGGAGGTGTAGGAGAAGGATTTTCTACTTTTGGTGGTGGCCAAGTTACTTTGCCTTCGTGCAATACTAAAGCACCACGAACTACTTGGTCTTCATAATCCACCTTATAATCTTCAGCCCCACCCATATCTTTGAGTAGATGCCAGAGGTTTGTGCCATATAGTTGACTAGACTGAGCTGCCATTCTCGAAGGTAGATCGGTTAAACCGATGATGGTCACACCCTTGTACTTATAGACTTCGTTAGGTTTAGTAACTTCACAGTTACCACCCTGTTCTGCTGCCAAATCGACAATTACAGAACCTTCTTTCATCATTTCTACCATGTCAGTCAGAACCAGTTTTGGTGCTGGTCTGCCTGGAATTAGGGCAGTAGTGATAATGATATCGATTTCTTTGGCTTGTTCCCGAAAGAGTGCCATTTCCGCATCGATAAATTCTTTACTCATGGTTTTGGCATAACCACCAGAACCAGTACCATCTTCTTCAAACTCAAGTTCGAGGAATTCTGCACCGAGACTTTCCACCTGTTCTTTGACCGCAGGTCGTGTATCAAAGGCTCGAACGATCGCCCCTAAACTTCTGCCTGCACCGATCGCTGCTAAGCCAGCAACCCCAGCACCGATGACCATTATCTTAGCTGGGGGTACTTTTCCTGCTGCGGTAATTTGACCAGTAAAAAAGCGACCAAAATTATTGGCAGCCTCAATTACTGCGCGATAGCCAGCAATGTTTGCCATCGAAGAGAGAGCATCCATTTTCTGAGCGCGACTAATCCGAGGGATCGAGTCCATCGCCAAGGCAGTGGTGTTTTTTGCAGCTAACTGATTAAGTAGTTCTTCGTTTTGGGCTGGCCAAATAAAACTAATAATTGTTTTGCCTTCGGGAAGATTTTCTATTTCTTCCCCTTGAGGGGCACGAACTTTGAGAATAATATTCGCTTGTTCCCAAAGATTCTGGGCATCAGGAACAATTTTACAACCAGCTTTTTCATAAGCTTCATCAGAGAAATTAGCCGCAGCCCCTGCACCAGATTGGATTAAGACTTCAAACCCTAGTTTCTGTAGTTTCTTAACTGTTTCTGGGGTAGCTGCAACTCTTGCTTCGTTGGCGTAGATCTCTTTGGGAACACCAATGCTATTGGGGGGATGTTGTGGTTGATTAGCGTCTGCCCCCTTGGTAATAGTCGCTGTCATGAACTCTCCTGAATTACTATAAAAACTAAAAATTGCCTTACAGGCAGATATACCTATGTAAATCTTATATTTGCAGTTGATGGAAAGATCTCAAAATCTTGCGATAATTTATCTTAAATTTTCTTTACAAAATAACTACTCACTGCTGTAAGACTAAATACGTTTATGGATGCTGAGATCCTAGTTTGATCCCCTATCTAGTCTGGAATTCTTCAGGTTGTTTTAGGGTTTATCTAATTCAGAAAATACGAATTTAGTTGCGAATTCATAGGTCAATCATTTTTATGGATTATTTTTTATCTTCGATCTCGACCCTATTGGTAATAACTAATCTCTAAAAGTAGCCAGTTGTCTTTAAAATCAGTTGATTTCTGTAATTTTTAAATCTGGGGCGATTCTAAATACTGCTAATGAATCTTGTCCTTGTTTCACGTTTGCTAAACAACAAATATTGCTGACTAGTTGAGAAGAAGAATTAAATACGTAGCGATATTTAAAATGAAGGTGACCGCATAAAACTAATTTTGGTTGCAATATCTCAATAAGTAAACGAGCGTATTCATTGCCGATGGAATTGTAATCAGCATTGGAATATCTCTGTTTAAATTTCTCTAGTGCTTCAGCTGAAATTATTCCTCTCGGCCAATCATGCAAGAGCAAAACATCAGTATTTTCGTAATCTATGGCTTGCTCTATTTCTGATTCTAGGAATCCTATATATTCTTTGTTGGAGTGATTTCTGAATTCGGCGACTGTGGGTCTAGGCAATTGGCTAAAAAGGTCAGCTTTATAAACTCCTGAAACTCCAACAATTTTTAGTCCAGCTAATTTGATCGCATTTACCCGACCGAGGTAGTTGAAATTAGGGGCGATTTCTTTTCCTTTGATGTGTTGATCTAAAAAACCATAAGATTCATGATTACCACCAATGAAATAAAGAGGATAGGGAAATCTCGCTCTACCCTCGTAAAAATCCGTAAAGTCGCCTAGCTGTTTATATTTGGTCGGCGCATCCATGGTCTTTAAGTCTTCTTCGTGGCGGTGAGCCTCAAAATCTCCAACTTGAAGGACAAAAGATAGTGATTTTCCAGTTTTCTTCTCCCAGTTTTGCAGCAGTCCTAACATTCTGTAGATATGTCCATGAACGTCGCCAACTGCTGCAAAATATAAGTTCTCTTCCTCTAACATTCTGGGTGGTGGTATTTTGCTTATATTCTAACTTTCGGCTATTGACCAATAAATAACCTTATTTATTGGTCTGGTTTTAGCGATCGCACTTCTAGCCAAAATTACACTAAAATCAAAAAATGGAACAGCAAGTAATTTTAAATGGTGCTTTGGGCGCTTGGGCTTTTGAGGAGCTAGCGAACGATTTAGCCCAAAAGTTAGAGGTTAAAGTCTCAGAAACTCCTGAGGATTTTAATTACATCTTGTCCTGGGACGAGGAAGATCGCGAAACTTGCAGCAAGAGCTTTATCCCATTTGAGGGGATGAAATTAGCCTCAGACAAAAGATTACTTGCTCAGGTGTTTCAAGATAACAATATTCCGATTCCTGAAACCCATTTATTAGCTAGTCACCAAGAAGTAGTCGAGTTTATTGGTTCTGATCTTGGTCAGTGGTGTCTGAAGTACCCGATTGGTTGTGGTGCATCTGGACATAGAATTATTCACGACATTAAAGATATTCCCCAAGATTGGTTAAAACCTTATGTGGTGCAAAGGTTTATCTATCTCGATGATCCCAAGGTCTATCGTATTTATTGTGCTGGGCAAAAACTGTTTGGTTGGAATGTTCGTAAGTTTCCTGCTTCAGTTACAAAACAAGCCTGGGTTGCTCATGCTCAAGGTGCAGTTTATGAAGTATTTGACGACATTCCTGAGCAAATAATCGATATTGCTACAAGGACTTTTAAGGCAACTTGCTTGTTTGATTCTTTTGGCTGCGCTGATTTTATTCAGAATAATGATGGTAACTGGTTGGTTTTGGAAGTGGGAACAGACGGCATTTTCAATCATGTAGATCGCAATATCGATAATGCCAATTTAGAGCAAGAAATTTTAGAAAAAATTGCTGTTGCTTTTTGGTCGAGGTCTAAATAGCTGGATCTTGTGAATGTGCAGACTGGCGATCGCTCTATTCTTCAAAACTTGTTATAAGATCATTGTTAGAGTCAGTTGCTACTATCTATTAGTCTAAACAGGATGATTAGCCCAGCCAGAACAGATCAAGTAATTTGGACAACCTCAGATCTAGAATTACTCTCCCAAGGTGAAGGTAAACGCTACGAGATTATCGACGGAGAATTGTTTGTGACCAGATCCCCTCATTGGAATCATCAGCGAACCATTGATAATATCTGTTTGGAATTAAATATCTGGTCACGCTCTAGTAATTTGGGAGAAGCCAGAAGTACACCTGGAATCGTTTTTTCTGATACCGATAATGTTGAACCCGATCTAGTCTGGATTAGTAATGAGCGACTAAAATCACTTTTAGATGAGTCAGGACATTTGACTGGCGCGCCTGAACTAGTCGTCGAAGTATTATCTCCAGGGAAACTCAACGAGAGAAGAGACAAAGAAGCAAAACTAAAACTCTACTCTTCTCAGGGGGTTCAAGAATATTGGATTGTAAGCTGGCAACTAAAAACTGTAGAAGTTTATCGCAGAGAAAACTTTCAGCTAGAATTATCCGCCACTTTGATCAATCAGGATCAATTGACATCGACTCTATTGCCAGATTTTGGCTGTGACATTAGTCGCCTTTTTCTCTAAAGAATATTTCAAGAAGGGTGAATAATATCCACCCCAAAAGTGCTAACTAACTTTCCAAGATTTGGATAACCAAGTAAGCCTTGAGGTTAACTTGGTGATTTGTGGGTAAGGAAATCCTGGCTCTTGATAAAGATTCTGAGGAATTTTATCTTCAATTTCTGCATGTAAGGCAGGAAGCTCTGACCAATGCTTGCCGCACTTGAGATGGTGGGCAGTATGATAACCGAGATTACAAGTAAACCAATTATAAGTGGGGTCAAGGATGTTGTAAGTCGCCAAATAAGGATCTTCTGTTTCTAATCCTGCATGATGCTTATAAGTATCAAATGCCGTCGCAAAGAGCAAAATCAACATCGGCAAAATGAAAACAATTAGAGAATTAAACCAATTGAGCCAAGTTAAGAGAGCGATCGCTAAGACCGTAATCACTGTATTTTGGACAAATCTTTTTTGCTCGCGAGGATATCTATTGCCAACCTCATAAGCTCTTGTATAGGCAGTACTACCAACGTCAAAAGTGTACTCGACCACACTCATAATCTCGCCAGTTTTTTTCATCCAGCCAGATTCATCTTTGGTCTGATCAAGGTAATTGCGATGATGTCCAAAATTATGATGTAGAACCCAAAGCTCGCCGACAATACCAGTCTGCAAACCCATAAAAAACTCAATTATACGGTTTGCCCAAAGCTTAGAGAAAAATTTGTAGTGTTGATGATGGTGATTTAGGGAACAAGTAAAACCTTTAATATAAATGCTTATAGTTGCCCAAAATATGGTTAGTAACCAGTGGGGACTGTAAAAAAAGACTAAAAAATCAAGTGCAGATATGATTAGAATTACAGTGATAGGATAAAGATCGATTTTTTTTCTAACGAGCATTCAACATTTATATATTTAAACACCCTATTTTAACTATTCCCCTGCAAACATCAAATATTTCTTGTTCTGTAAGCTATGACAAAGCGACCAGAAATGAGATATCTTTCTACATAACTAATCGCTTTTTGAGTATTCTTATTGAGACTTGATTGTCTAAAGCACTAACTTAACTTCACAAGGTTTTGATCACTTCGCTACTTTTAATTAGCCAAGAATCACCCTGCTTGATCAAGTTATAACGAACTAGCAACTTATCGTTATAAGACTCAGACTGATTAAGTTTTTCCCCTTGATAATGCTGCGCAACTTCAGTTACTTCCGCCTCTACAGTTGCAATATTTGGTTTAGTTGGATCAAGCTTAACCGCGCTTACATCGAGAGTATGACTCAGTTGACGATGAATTTTGTTTTGCTTGTAATAGCTAGAACGTTCTTTCCATTGGGTCAACATCCCCGCAGTGAGAATCTTACCAAGTTGATCGGCGTCATAATTCTTGCCTAAAGCAGCTTTTTTCCCATCTAGCCATTTTTGAACAACCTGCTTGGCAGTAGTTTGGTTGAGTTTCTTGGCTGCTAGTTCCGCTGCTTTACTAGGATCTTGGGATATTGTTGGTTTTGGTTTATCTGTTTGTGGAACTTTTGCTACTGAGGGAGAGACTGTTTTTGCTTGGTTTAAATCTAGTTTAGGCTTCTCTGGAGATCTTACCGTGGTTTGCTTTACTGATTTTTCAGCGATTTTTTTATTAGAGTTGTTACTGATTTGAACTCTCGTAAACAGGAAACTGAGTGTGCCTAGTCCACCAACTAGTGCTAGTAGTAACAATAAGCTTTTAAGGAAATTATTCGGGAATGAAGATTTCGATTTTCCTTGTCGCTTTAAATTCTTTGGTTTATTTGGATGATGTTTGTTGCTTCCATTCCCGTTTCCATGAGAATTTGTTTGGCGAGTTTTGACTGCTGTCCCGCCACTTTTTCCATTTTGGTGGACAGAAGATTCTCTCGTCGAACCGCTATAAACGCCACTTTGGGAATGGGCTAGATTTTCATTATGGTAACTACCATTAGATGCTGGCGCGGATTTATAAAAATTGGTGGCACTTTGCGAGGGAATATTTTGTTGCCCATCTGGATGGACATTGCTTTGTTTTGCAAAAGTAGCTTCTTTTCGATATTGCTGACTAACTGCTGGAGTTTGCGCTCCAACATTTTGGTAAGCACTTGCTTGCTGGTGTGTTTGGCGGTTAACTTTTTTAGAGGATTTAGCCTTAGTTTCTAACCATGGCAAAAAACTTCGGATTCCTTTTTGCTGTAACGATTTCTTCTGTTGCTGCTTGTTTCCACTAGCAAGTGATGGTTGTTCTTGGGCGGTGCTTTGGTTGCTATTGCTAACTTCAGACGAATCCTGAGTCTGTCTTTTGTAGTTTATTGGCGCGACTGTATTTAAGTAGGCTTGGACGTTACTATCATTGAAGTATTCGCTCAAGGTTATTTTGCTAGATTTCAGATCCTGAAATTGTGATAAGACCTCTTTGTTGAGCCATTGCTCAGCATAAAAACAAAGCCCAGGAAGTAGGTCGGGAGAATTATGAGAGCGTTTTTTGATCAGTGCGTAAGTACTGTCTTGGCGGATTTGCTCAATAACTTCTTGAGATTCCTCTGCTTGACCTAAAAGAAGAGCGCAAACAGCCCTTTCCCAATGAGTGTTTTGGTGCTGTCCTAAATTAACTAAAATATCGTTCGCCTGCATAATCGAGCTGGGTTTCTTTTTAGCAAAACCTTCGGCAATTAGGGCATAAGAAGCTATGCAACTTCCTGGACGAGAACCACGTTTAGACTCACCTAAAAACAGCTCTTTTTGCTCTGCTAGTGTTAAATAATTTCTGATTTGCTGAATAAAATACAGAAATTGATCGGACTTTAAGCCTGAGGGATCAATACTTGTGTTCTCGATCCCTTCTCTTTGAACAAGGACTTCTTGGAGTAGTTTTAGCCCTCTGCTTCTTAACTTGGAGCCGATAGTATTGTGTTCAAGTAGATATAAAATTCGATAAGGCTTTAATAAGTTAAGTTCAGACTGGATCTCAGTTTGCAAATGAGGGCAAAAAGATTGGTTTTCTTGCTGTAAAATTCTTAGCCCTTCTTCTCCATAAGCTGCCGCTTCTTCCCACTCCTGTCTTCTCCATTTTTCTCGACCAATTTCGAGGCAAGATAAAGCGATACAGAAAATCGTGTCTGCTTTAGTATCTTGTTTCTTAAATGCTGTCCTTTTATCTGATTTGCTTATAGGATCCTTTGTCCCTGTAATGTTGGGTATTGAACCGTTACTATTCAATCGCTTTGTTGCGGCTGGAATAGAGTCGTTTTCTTGCCTAAGATATTCATTCCCTATGCTGATTACCAGTTCATATTCAGCAAGTTCGTGAAGGATTATGAGGGCACCTATTACAAGGTGATTTTCTATCTCTAGGTAAGGTTCTGCTGGTACCGATGATGAGCCTATGGTTGAATCAATTGAATCTGGCGACTTAGTTTCTAGAGGGACTGATGCAGTTTCCTCAACTTGATCGCTAATTGTCTGGTTGTCAATGACTTGATTGCTTATTGCTTGCGTAGTGATGTTGGGTTCTAAAAACTTGTTATCGTACTCAGCCTTTTTCCCGGGATCGCTTAAAACTTTAAACGCTCTGGTCAGCAACTTTTTCCTCATTGCGATCGCAGATTTGCTATAGTCTCGCCTTGGCTGTTGTTTTAACCGATCTCCATAAGCTCTTTCTACTTGGGGGGAACTGGCTTTGATGGGAACACTAAGAATTCGATAATAATCAAGATTTATACGCACCACTAAATTCCTCTTCGCAGTTCTACAGTTAAATGTCTGAAACTTTTTTAAAAAAAATTATTCTTAATCGGTTTGTTTGCTATTCCCGCCCTACTAAAAGCTTTGCAACCTCACAGCCTTTGATGAATTTAGGTGGTAAATTAACGAACCCGAGCTTAGTTACAATCTCAGGATGTGAGTTTTATCATTAGAGTTTTAAATCCAACAGCAAATTCATACAACAGCAGAGTCGATGTCAGACTATTATTACAGTTATTGTTTGGGTCTCTAGATTTTCTACAGAAAATGTTTAGGAATGTGGGGGAATGATTGCTAGAGTGGTTAACTAATTGCAACAGTTGTTTACATTTAGTCCATTTCTTATATTTAGGTATTGATGAGTAACTCCCAACCCAAAATAATTGTCTTAGATGATGATCCTACTGGTTCGCAGACTGTTCATAGTTGTCTGCTGTTAATGAAGTGGGATGTCGAAACTCTTAAAATTGGTTTGCAGGACTCTGTCCCCATTATTTTTATTTTGACGAATACTCGGGCGCTCGCTCCTAGTCAAGCTCAACAGATTACCGCAGAAGTTTGTCAAAATCTTAAGCAGGCACTTCAAGAAACTCAGATCGACAATTACTTAGTTGTTAGTCGTTCAGATTCGACCTTGAGAGGTCATTACCCTGTTGAAACTGATGCGATCGCTAAAGAGTTAGGCAAATTTGATGCTCATTTCCTTACCCCCGCCTTTTTTGAGGGAGGAAGAATTACCAAGGACAGTACTCATTACTTGATGATAGACGGAGCTTTGACTCCTGTTCACGAAACCGAATTTGCTCGTGATTCTGTGTTTGCTTATAGCTATAGTTATCTACCTGAATATGTAGCCGAAAAAACTGATCAAAAAATTGCGGCTCAAGACGTTATTAAATTAAGTCTTGAAGACATAAGAGGCGAAAACCTGTTGGGAAAATTACTGCAATTACACAATAATCAATGTGTCGTTGTCGATGGTGAGGTACAAGCAGATTTTGATCTTTTATCTCAAGCTGTTTTGGCAGCAAGTGGTCAAGGTAAGAAATTTTTATTTCGTTCCGCAGCAAGCTTATTAACCTCTTTAGCTCAGTTAGGAGCGCAGCCAATAGCTGCAAATGAGATGGCTGCCTATAAACCGACTAATAAAGCTGGGGCGATCATTGTTGGCTCTCATGTAAATAAAACCACTAGACAGCTAAATCAACTTTTAAAAGAATCAGATCTAGAGGGTATTGAAATTGATGTTGTGCGGTTGCGAGATTTTCCCTCCCAAAGAAAGGAGATGCTTGCTGAAGCTTTGAATAAGGTAAATCTTAGTTGGCAACAGTCAAAAACACCTGTGATTTTTACCAGTAGAAACGAATTAGACTTTAGCAGCATTCAGCAAAGACTTGATTTTGGGGTTAGAGTTTCTAGCTTGTTAATGGATATTGTTAAGGGTTTACCCTCCGAGATTGCTTTTTTGATTAGCAAAGGGGGAATCACTTCTAATGATGTCCTTAGTGATGGCTTGAGCTTAAATAGAGCTAGACTTCTAGGTCAAATATTGCCAGGTGTCTCTGTGGTGAGAACAGCCGAGAATCATCCTCAGTTTCCTAATCTACCGGTTGTTCTTTTTCCTGGTAATGTCGGTAGTGACAATGATTTAGCAATTGCTTGGCAAAGATTAGTCGATCAGGATTAGTCGACAGAAACAAAAAAATAACTTGAGCAAAAATTTTAGAAAAACATGGGCTGGATTGTCTTTTTTCGATCTTTTCGCTAGAGTCGCCAAGATGTATTTTTGACTCCAAAGTTATGATTTGGGACTATTATTCGTCCAATTCAGAATCAAAGATTAATAAATAAGGCTGCTTTTGATCAATTAGGGTAGTATGTTTTTGATCAATCTTGGGGCTTGCTGAGGGTAATTTGGCGAGTTATTGAGAGTCATAAATTATTTGCAAGCAATGATTATTGAGCCTGGTGTGTCAATGGACGAAACGATAGAGGATGCTTCTGCTTCTCACTTGGTTGGTTTTTGCTCGCAAGTACAAATCAAGATCGAGGACAATCGGGTTCTTTTAATCCTGCCAACTGCGGAAGAAATGCCCCTTGAATTGCCTTGGTCAGAGATTTGGCAGGAGATTAAATATCTTGTGAAACAAAGAGAGCAATCTTGGCCAGCAAATGCTGCCGTTTGCCTTGTTGTTGGCGATCGCTTAATTGATAATCGGCAGTTGCAATCGGTAGAGGAAGTTCTAACTGAGGCAAAATTACGCTTGAGTGCAATCAGAACTAGTCGGCGACAAACTGCCGTAGCAGCAGCTACTGCTGGCTACTCTGTAGAACAAAATCTGCTGCCCAATCCTCTTTCTCTTTTCGATGTGCCTCCACCTTCTACTGAGCCAGTAGAAATGTTGGCTGAGCCTTTGTACTTAAAAAATACAGTACGTTCTGGTTTAGAAGTTCGTCACCCGGGAACAATTATTATCTTGGGGGATGTTAACCCTGGTGGTACGGTTATTGCGGCTGGAGATGTTTTTGTTTGGGGTCGCCTCAGAGGAATGGCTCATGCAGGAGCAAGAGGAAACCAGATGTCCCAAATTATGGCACTCCAAATGGAGTTCACTCAGTTGAGAATTGCCAATAGTGTGGCGAGACCTCCGCAAAAATTACCTCATAATTTTGTGCCGGAAATCGCCTTTATGAGCAAGACAGGGATCAATTTAGCAAGAGCGAGTGATTTTATGAAAACTCACTCTTTCTTACTCTCAGAGGATTGTTGGGTCAAGAAAAATTAATCACTAAAATCTTGGCTGCTGTTAGTTCTAGAATGGCTAGGTCTAGAAAATTTCAGTCTTAAGACCACTACTTGATTAACTAACACAATCGTTTTCTATCTAATTTATATAAATTTAATTGAACAGTAAAGTATGAGTCGCATAATTGTTATCACTTCTGGTAAAGGGGGAGTTGGGAAAACTACAGTTACCTCCAATTTGGGTGCAGCGATCGCTAATCTTGGTCGCAAAGTAGCTCTAGTTGATGCCGATTTTGGTCTGAGGAATCTTGACTTACTTCTTGGTTTAGAAGAAAGAGTTGTTTACACTGCCCTTGATGTATTGGCTGGAGAATGTCGACTAGCCCAAGCTCTGGTTAAAGACAAAAGATTGAATGGGTTGGTTTTGCTGCCTGCTGCCCAAAATCGCAACAAAGAATCGGTTGAACCCGAGCAGATGAAAACAATTATTACTGCTTTAGCTAAGGGTTATGACTATATAATTGTGGATAGCCCCGCCGGGATTGAACTAGGTTTCCGTAATTCAATTGTGGCTGCGAAAGAGGCTTTAATTGTTACCACTCCAGAGATAGCAGCCGTTCGAGATGCTGACCGAGTGATTGGTCTATTAGAGGCAGAGGGTGTTAGTAAAATCAATTTGATTGTCAATCGGATTAAACCCCACATGATTGAGGAAAACAAAATGATGAGTGTGGAAGATGTGCTCGAACTTTTAGGTGTTCCGTTGATCGGGGTTATTCCAGATAATGAAGCTGTAATTGTTTCTACAAATAAAGGAGAACCTCTAATTCTTGGAGATCCTGGAAGTTTACCAGCTCTCGCTTTTAAAAATATTGCTCAACGTTTAGAGGGCGAAAAAGTTCCCTTCTTGAACTTCGCTTCCGATCAAGGCAATATCCTCACCAAACTACGCCGTATTTTTGGGGGTTGATAACTTTATCTGTTTGTTTTTACACAATTGCTCAACATATTTGTTTCTTAATTTAGTTGGAATCTTAGTCTAATGAAAATAATTGATTTCCTGGAAATGCTCTTTCCCCGTAGTGGCGATAAAAAAAGTAGTTTCAAGGCTAAAGAACGTCTCCAGATGGTTCTTGCTCATGATCGTGCGACAATTACTCCTGATTTAATTAGCTCCATGCGTAGAGAGATTTTAGAGGTAGTGGCTCGCTATGTAGATGTAGACATCAAGGAAATGGAGTTTGGTCTAGAAAATAACCAACGGATAACTTCCTTGATTGCAAATTTACCGATTCGTCAGGTTAAAAGACCTGGTAATGAAAAAATTAAATCTAAGGTTTCTGCTGATACCTTTTCTGGGGTAGATAATACTTCCCCTCCAGAACAGCCCCTTTCTGAAAAATAAGCTGCTTTAATAACTTTTAGCCAGATTCCTGTTAATTATTCGAGCTGGTTTATCTTTGGTGTGCAACTAGCATCACCATGTTTTGCGGCGTCAAAACTTGCGCTTTCAAAATTCACATTGCCAGAATTTACGTTGCCAAAATTTTGATGTAGCCATTGGACATCATCTTTGCGATCTGTTTTAATTTCCAAGAGCCTAATTCCTGAGGCAAAAGGTCGTTTGATGTTCTCGATTAGTTGTTGCCAACTTTCGATGAGAACATAATCTACATCGTAGCTTTGACACAATTTGGCAAATTCAATATTTTGTGGAGTCGCAAAATATTCTTCAAAGGGTGGATCAAACTTCGCAATGGGCAAGACTTCAAAGATTCCCCCGCCATTATTGTTTACTAAAATAATAGTCAAGTGACCTTTAAAGTGGTTCTTGATTAAAAATCCGTTGGTGTCATGTAATAATGCTAGGTCTCCAGTAATCATTAGAGTTGGCGCGTCGTTTTGAGCGATTCCTAACGCGGTTGATAATGTCCCATCAATTCCATTAGCTCCGCGGTTAAAGTAGGGAATAGCCTGACTATTATTAGGCTGCCAGAAAAACTCGGCATTACGAACCGTCATACTGTTAGCAAAGAAAATAGAAGTTTTGGGCGGTAAGTGGCGAGAAATTAGCCAGGCAACTTTTCCTTCATG